>NZ_DATERI010000217.1:0-67595 GCF_035271705.1 Buttiauxella sp. | reverse complement strand
TGTCACGCGTCTGAACATCTGCCAGCCCGAAGCTCCCAGTAGAATCGCCGCTTCGTCTTCATGGCTACCCTGGCTTAACATCACCGGCACCAACTCACGTACCACGAATGGGCAGGTCACAAAAATTGTCACCAGCACCATACCCGGCCAGGCGAACATAATCTGGATGTTATGTGCATCCATGAAGCTGGCTAACGGACCATTTGAACCGTAAAACAGCAGATAAACCAAACCCGCAACGACCGGTGATACCGCAAACGGGATATCCAGAAGCGTTAACAGCAGTTGGCGTCCTGGGAAGTCAAAACGCGTGACAAGCCAGGCCAGCAAAATACCGAACACCAGGTTCACTGGCACGGTAATCAGGGCAATCATCACCGTCAACCAGATGGCGTGCAACATATCCGGGTCGACAATATTCCGCAGCGCAGGCATCAACCCTTTTGAGAATGCATGCACAAAAATAGAGGCGACCGGCACCACCAGTAGCAGAAACGAAATCAACACCCCGAGGCCAATGAGAACCCATTTACCCCAGTTAAAACCGGTGCGCCTATAACTTTTCAATTCAGTTACGTCCGTCATCAGTGACCTACCACGCGCCGACCAAAGCGACTTTGCAGCGTGTTAATGGTGAACAGCAACAGCAGTGAAGCCGCGAGAATAACCGAGGCAATGGCACTGGCTGCCGGATAATCAAATTCCTGCAAACGCACGAAAATCATCAGCGACGTCACTTCGGTTTTCCAGGCGATGTTACCGGCGATAAAAATCACCGCGCCAAACTCACCCAGGCTACGCGTAAACGACAGCGCGACACCTGCCATCAGCGCCGGAGAAAGCTCCGGTAAAATCACACGACGGAAACTCTGCCAGCGCGTCGCACCCAGCGTTTCAGCCGCTTCTTCGTATTCTGGCCCTAACTCTTCAAGCACTGGCTGAATGGTTCGCACCACAAACGGGATGCTGGTAAATGCCATCGCAACGGCAATCCCCAACCAGGTGTATGTCACCTTGATACCAAACTGTGCCAACCATTCGCCGTACCAACCGTTTACTGAAAAAAGCCCTGCAAGCGTTAAACCGGCCACCGCCGTGGGTAATGCAAACGGTAAATCCATTAATGCATCAAGCAGGCTGCGCCCTGGAAACTGATAGCGAGTCAGGATCCACGCCATCAGCATGCCAAAGAAACCGTTAAAGATAGACGCCACACCCGCAGACAGCAGCGTCACTTTATAGGCCGCGACAACCTGTGGATTGGTGATCACTTCCCAATACTGAGCCAGCGTCATCTCAGAAAGTTGCATCACCAGTGCGCTCAGAGGCAGCAGCAAAATCAGGCAAACAAACAACAAACTGGTGCCAAGGCTTAACGTGAAGCCTGGCAACACACGTTTGGTGGCAACAGCAAACATCACTCACGCCCCTTGCTCAGCAGCGTGTCAAATTCACCACCACTCACAAAATGGGTTTTCATCACTTCAGGCCAGCCACCAAATTCATCTTCCACGCGGAACAATTCAGTCTGCGGGAATTTATCCTTCAGTTTGTCCATGACCTGCGGGTTGTTCACGCGGTAGTAATAGTCAGTGATAATGGTTTGCGCCGCTGGGCTATACAGGAAATTGAGATACTCTTTCGCCGCTTTTTCAGTGCCGTTGGCTTTGACGTTTTTATCAACCCACGCCACCGGGAACTCAGCCAGAATATTGACCTTCGGAATAACCACTTCGTAGCCATCTTTCGCATACTGGTTACGGATGTTGTTCACCTCAGATTCAAAGCTAATCAACACGTCGCCCAAACCACGCTCAACAAATGTTGTGGTTGCGCCACGGCCACCGGTATCAAAGACTTCGACGTTTTTCAGGAACTGTGTCATGAACTGTTCGGTTTTGGCTTTATCACCACCGTCAGCTTTGTTCGCTGCACCCCATGCGCCTAAGTAGGTGTAACGTGCGTTACCTGAGGTTTTTGGATTCGGGAAAATGAGCTTCACGTCCGGGCGAACTAAATCACTCCAGTCGTGGATATTTTTCGGGTTACCTTTGCGCACCAGGAAACCCATAGTGGAGTAGAACGGAGAACTGTTATTCGGTAAACGGGTCTGCCAGTCGGCTGGAATCAGCTTACCTTTGTCATGCAGGATCTGCACATCAGAAACCTGGTTATAAGTTACAACGTCTGCTTTTAAACCCTGTAAAATCGCCAACGCTTGTTTTGATGACCCGGCATGAGATTGTTTAATCACCAGCTTGTCACCGCTATTTTCCTGCTCCCATTGCTTTTGGAAAGCAGGGTTCAATGCGGTAAATAGCTCACGAGACACATCATAAGAGCTGTTCAACAGTTCTGTAGCATGGGCTGAACCTGCCAATAACGCAGAAACAACAAGCGTACTCCAAACTTTTTTCACTGACGTCATGGCCATTGGACACCCTTATAAATGTGATATCCCCGTCATCTTTCAAGTTGCCGATGCGTTGGCTGCATCTTGAAATCTTTTGGGTATTACGGTCTGATTAATGGTGACCAGTGTATTTATAATGAGTGTCAAAGCTGTAACGGTTTTATATATCGTTTAGTGATTTGCAATAAGAAAGAGGTATAAGCTCAGAAAGATAGGGTGTTAGCGGCGAAGGCAGTCTGACAACGGCCAGCGCGCAAAAACCGGAGCGTACATGAAGTACGTGAGGATTTTGAGCACTGCCCGGCGCCAGAATGGCGAGATAAGGTAGCCCTTACAGGCTTAACAGCTTGTCCACAGACGGTGCAAAGTAATAGCCGCCGGTCACTGGCTTGGTAAAACGCAACATACCGTCGCGCTTACCGTCAGTTTCGCCAAACATACTTAACAATTGCTGTTCGATGTTATGCAAACGCGCGCAATAAGCGATGAAGTAAAGACCATGTGGGCCGCTGGCAGTACCGTACGGCAGGCTCTGGCGCAGAATCTTCAGGCCTTTACCGTTCTCTTTCAGATCAACACGGCTGAGGTGCGAAGTTTCCGGACGCTCGTCACCATCAATCTCTTCGTTGGCTTCTTTGGTGCGCCCCATGATCATTTCCTGATCACTCACGCTCATGCGGTTAAGCTGTTTCAGATTGTGCTCCCAACGCTGCACAAACACATAGCTGCCACCAGCATCGACACCTTCATTAATCACGGCAACTGCACGACGCGTTTCTTCACCCTGCGGGTTTTCAGTACCATCGACAAAACCGCTCAGGTCACGGTCTTCAACCCAACGGAAACCGTGTATTTCCTCTTCGATTTTCAGAGCATCGCCGAATGCGGCAAGTGCAGCTTGCGCCACAGAGAAATTCACATCATGACGCAGGGACAGGATGTGGATCATCACATCATGCTGAGTGGCTGGCGCCAGGCCTTTACCTAATGGGGTAAAGTTTTTCAGCTCTGGAGCACCTTCGCCACCACTTAAATCGCGCCACAGGTCATGACCAAACGCCACTACCGCGCCTAAATGCGCCTCAGGGAATTTTTCCTGGAATGTCGTTAGCGACTGATTAAAGATTTTGCAGCCTTGACGAAGCGCATCGAAATCGCCCTGAAAACTCGCTTCCAGCCAAACGGCGGCGCGGCAATGTTCCGGCAGAACGCCAGATTGAACATCAGACATGAATCCTCCTAAAAAAAACACGCCACTCGACGTGGCGTTTATCCCTTCATAATACCCAATTACGGCCACGCCTTCTTGAGAAGACGCAAACCCTGGGTTAATTTTTATCGGCGCCAGATAATTTTGCTGATTTTCCAGTTTTTGAGCGTGTCGTCAGACGGCATCAATTCCTGTGCGCCATGCCATTGGCCGCTAAACAGATAACTAATATGTTGGCTGTCTGCTGCCTTGCACTCAACGCTGTCGCTGTCATCACCGCTGGCTTTGACACATGAGCCAAACGCTTTGTCATACAGGGTGCTGAACGTGGTGCCAATTTTGACACCACTATCGGTTTCAATATCGCTATCCATGACATCTACACGGCTAACTGTGCCTTTTTCGCCGTTAACAACCACCATCACCGTTTTGTCAGTCATTGCTTCATAGAAACGCACTATTTCGCCGTTATCGGTTTTCATACCACTGCGCAGACGGTAGTTATCGTTCAATGCACTGCTGACCGCTTTTTCATCCATTGGCGTGCTTGAAGTTAACTCACCCACACCTTGCTCGCTCACTTCAAGCGACGAACCAAACCAGTTCATTGGATTTGCCGCAGACCAGTTGACCGCAGACAGCGTCGAACAGCCGCTTAAAACCAGTGGCAACCCTAATAACATCAGGCGCAGTGTTTTCATCAGAAATTCCTTTATTAAGCATGAGTACGCGCTTTGGAGTACAAACTTTCCCAAAAGTGCCAGGTTATTCACAGCTAAGCGTGAAGTAATCGCGTAAACGGCGGCTGCGACACAACCACCACAAAGCAAAGATATCAGCCATCAGCAGCGACAATGTCACGCCTGTTAGCGCCTCGCCCTGCCATAACAGCAGCAGTTGCCAGGCTAAAACGACACCTTGTGCAGCAACCAGTACCCAGCGCCACGTCGCCCATAAACGAGGGTGTAAATGACGGCGGCCACTCATCATAAATGCCAGTGCTGCAGGAATACCGGGCAGTAACCCAAACCAAAAAGTATCCCGGTCTGGGTAAAACGCACCGAGAATGGCATCCCCCTGCTGGCTCGATGCCGCCGCCAACACGAGTACAAACCAGGTTCGCGCCTGCAATAGGAGGATGCACCAAAATAAAATGGGTGTTTTGAGATTACCGTGGGTGTCGTAATCCGACGGTGGATACAGATAAGACATTAATATTCTTGGTCTTCAATCAGACGCTTGCCGAGTAGCACCACATCTTGCTGCTCGTATTCAAGGCGTTCGTACATGCCAATCACCAGGTCGTTTTCTTCACGCACCATGATATGAATTTTTGGGCAACCGCGCGCGATAAGCTTTTTCTCCAGACGACTGAGCAACGCGTTGGCGATGCCACGACCACGATATTCTGGATGTACACCGAGATAATAAGCGGAGCCACGGTGCCCGTCATAGCCGCCCATCAATGAGCCAACCACTTCACCACCCACTTCAGCCACTAAGAACAAATCCGCGTCATGATTAAGTTTACGTTCAATATCCATTTCAGGATCGTTCCACGGACGCAGTAAGTCGCAACGTTCCCAAAGTGTAATGACTTCTTCGAAATCATCCTGGCGAAAAACACGTATTTCCATGGAATTAGCCACCTGAAAGTATAAAAGAGTGATTATGAAGGTAAGTGACCATTTCGCCAATAAGCAGCTAAAAAATGGCATACTACCCACTCATTAATTTTTAGAAATGAAAAAGATACCCAAAATAATTCGAGTTGCGGGAAGATGGCATGAAAGCGAGTCCCGCGGAGCTGACATGAGTCAGTGATTCGGGTGAGTAAGCGCCGCCAGCGCACCAGCAGCTTGAAGCATGACGGGTATAATCATTTCAGGAAAATGCTTGTCGTTTACCCTTTACCGATACGCTATAAATGCCTATCTGCAATTTTAAAGATAAAAAACTAGCCACATGAGCAAAATTAAATCACTGACGCATTTAACTACCCGCCGCCAGTTACTGCTTACTGGATTGGCTGCCCTAACGTTAACGGGTGTAAACAAGGCTTTGGCTAACTCTGAGACCAAACCTCTCAAAACCACCACTAACCACAGTAAACCGACCAAGAAGTCGGGTGCTCGTCGGGTGGTGATGCTCGACCCAGGCCACGGCGGCATTGATACCGGTGCGATTGGGCATAATGGATCGAAAGAGAAACATGTCGTACTGGCCGTCGCTAAGAATGTGCGTAACATATTAAGAAGCCAGGGAATAGACGCCAAACTCACACGTACCGGTGACGAATTTATCCCACTGTATGATCGCGTAGAAATCGCCCATAAACATGGCGCCGATTTGTTTATGTCGATTCATGCCGATGGATTTACCAGCCCTACGGCTGCCGGTGCGTCGGTTTTTGCCCTTTCCAATCGGGGTGCCAGTAGTGCGATGGCGAAATATCTTTCTGATAAAGAAAACGCCGCCGATGACGTGGCTGGCAGTAAAGTGAAACACAAAGATCAATACCTACAACAGGTTCTGTTCGATCTGGTGCAAACCGATACTATCAAAAACAGCCTGACGCTGGGGTCGCATATCCTCAAGCAGATAAAACCGGTGCATAAACTCCACAGCCGCAGCACCGAACAAGCCGCGTTTGTGGTGCTGAAATCGCCGTCGATTCCATCGGTGTTAGTTGAGACGTCGTTTATTACCAATCCCGGTGAAGAGAAGTTGCTTGGCACTACCGCGTTCCGCCAAAAAATCGCAAATGCGATTGCCTCTGGTATCATTAGCTACTTCAATTGGTTTGATAACCAAAAAGCTCACAGTAAAAAACGTTGAAACCTATGAACACGCCTGATATTCACGCCGTAAAACAATTCCTGCTGCAACTGCAGGACACCATTTGTCAGCAACTCAGCGCCGTTGACGGTGCCGCGTTTGAAGAAGATAGCTGGCAGCGCGAAGGTGGCGGTGGCGGACGCAGCCGTGTATTACGCGGTGGGACTATTTTTGAACAAGCTGGCGTGAATTTCTCCCATGTGCATGGCGACGCAATGCCCGCCTCAGCGACAGCACATCGCCCGGAACTTGCTGGGCGTAGCTTTGAAGCGATGGGCGTGTCGTTAGTGGTGCATCCGCTCAATCCTTACGTACCCACCAGCCACGCCAACGTGCGCTTTTTTATTGCCCAAAAGCCGGGCTGTGAACCCGTGTGGTGGTTCGGCGGGGGTTTTGATTTAACGCCGTTTTACGGTTTTGAAGAAGATGCGATTCACTGGCATAAAACGGCGCGTGAGCTGTGCCAGCCATTTGGTGATGACGTTTTCCCGCGTTACAAAAAATGGTGTGACGATTACTTCTTTATTAAGCATCGCAATGAGCAGCGCGGCATTGGCGGCTTGTTCTTTGACGATCTGAACACGCCAGATTTCGATTATTGCTTTAACTTTATGCAAGCGGTCGGTAACGGTTATCTGGCGGCGTATTTGCCGATTGTCGAGCGCCGTAAAACATTGCCATGGGGTGAGCGCGAGCGCGACTTCCAGCTCTACCGCCGAGGCCGTTATGTCGAGTTTAATCTGGTGTGGGATCGCGGAACGCTGTTTGGTTTGCAGACCGGTGGGCGCACGGAGTCGATTTTAATGTCGATGCCGCCACTGGTGCGTTGGGAGTATAGCTATCAGCCAGAAGAAGGTAGCCCGGAAGCTGCCTTGAGCGAATTTATTCGGGTGCGTGATTGGATTTAACCTGTCGTTAGCGAATAAAAAAACTCCACAGCACCTATAACATTGTGCACCCAACGACACCTAAACTTAGCCAGACATCGTTCATCAACTCTTTATGGGTTCGGGATAAACTATTTTGGCACTTTTCTATTGCGCGATGATAAGTATCTGGCTGTCATTCACCAAGAAAACATAAATACCATAATCTATTCTCATCAACACCGTCAGAATTAACGCATAGCGAACCAATAGGATCTATTTTATCTTTTTGATAGGACCCTGTTGAGTGGATAAGAATATCCGGATATCCGCTTTTGCTCTCTTCCTACGCAAATGTAAAAACGGTAAGAAGTGAAAATCAGACCTATTCTTAATATAAATTATTCATCTTATTAAAAAATAGGGCAGATATGGCCTACCGTAAACTGATTGTAGACTGCATTTCGCTGGTTTTGCTTTTCATTCTTTATTGCGGGCAAGTCAATGCCACTCGCGTAGAACCTACCGGGCGCGACACGCAGGTAGAGTTAACTTTTGACAAATCCAGTCAGCCGCAAAGTGTTGCCATCTGGACCAATGAAAGCGGAGGGTACGATACCGATAATGACCAACTATGGGGCCGGAATACTTGGGTTTGTCTGTCCAGTTCGAGCCCAGCCACTGGCCAGTGCAGCACTTCAGTGACAGGAGTAAAATCGGGAAAAACATCGATTCCGCTTATTTTTACCGAGAAACGAAGTGGTTTAACTCAGGTTATTAATTTGGAAGGCTTTCATAATATCCTCGATAACACCGGGAATGGATGCTCCGGTTCGGGTGTGATTGGCGGGCCTTACCAGGTTTATGCGGCTAATGAAATGAACTGTTATAGTTCGCACGTTAACGATGAATCACAGCTCACGCTTTCAATACCAGCCCAGGAGTTGAGCAAAATACCCGTTGGCGGAATATGGCAGGCCGACGTCAAAATGAGCTTAATGCAATGGGATCCGAAAATTAAGCTCGCAGACTGGCACGCAGCGATCACCCTGAATGTTTCGGATACAAATAACCAACAAATTTACATCCCTGACTTTGGTGCTGCGACTCCACAGGTTGATTTAAATCTTCGGCCATTGCCCGGCACCACTGGCAGCGGTGTTAAATTAAGCGGCAGTGCCACCCTCGACCTGTGTCTCTATGACGGTTATAACGCCAACAGCAGCCAATTTATTCTTTCCCCTAAAGATGATTACGATGGCCTGCCTGGACGTGCTTATGGTCTTTTTTCTGTTTATCACGATGGCAAAACTGACGATCCCAACCGTATCGACTATAAACTTGAGATATTAGATCTCTCGTCAAGAAGCTATGTGGCTTTGGACAACTGGCAAAATTACGTGGCGACAGATATCTCCAGCGTACCGTTGCGTTCAGTGCATCTGCCTGGTATTCCTGAAGCTGTATTGTGTGTCCCAACAGCGCTACGCTTTACCACGCCTGAATTCGCTATCACCAGTAAAACCGCAGGGCATTATACCGGTACCTTGCACCTGACATTGACGACACAAATGTAGAGGGAGCACCCCATTGCCACTTTCCCTCGCCAGGCCACCCCTTTAACGTAAAATCCTGCCCAGATCTTTTGGCAGGATTTTACGTGTAATTTAGCGACTCAATTACAACGGAACGGTCTGCGCTTCCACGACCGCCAGCGCCACCATATTCACAATACGACGAACAGACGCAATCGGTGTTAACACATGCACCGGTTTCGCCACGCCCATCAATACTGGCCCGACTGTCACCCCTTCTGAGCTGGAAACACGCAGTAAGTTGTAACTAATACGTGCGGCTTCAACGTTCGGCATAATCAGGATATTTGCAGAACCTTTCAGCGGGCTGTCTGGCATACGTTCGTGGCGAATACTTTCCACCAATGCTGCATCACCATGCATCTCACCATCGATTTCCAGCTCTGGCGCACGTTCGCGAACCATTTCCAGCGTCTTGCGCATTTTGCAGGCGGCTTTAGAATCGGAAGAACCGTAGTTGGAATGCGACAACAGCGCGACCTTCGGTTCGATACCAAAACGGCGCACCGTTTCTGCGGCAAGCAACGTGATTTCCGTCAGCTCTTCCGGGGTTGGATCGTCGTTTACATAGGTATCGGTAATAAAGGTGTTGCCGCTTGGCAGCAACAGCGCGTTCATAGCACCCGCGGCTTTAACCCCTTCACGATAGCCAAACAGCTTTTCAACCACCTCGAAGTGCTCATGGTAGTCACCGACAGTCCCACAGATCATCGCATCCGCTTCGCCACGATGAACCATGATTGCACCGATAACCGTAGTGTTGCTGATTACCGCACGCTGCGCCTGTTCCTGTGTGATACCGCGACGTTTCATGATGTTGTAGTACTCGTTCCAGTACTCTTTGAAACGCGGATCAGATTCGTTATTCACAATCTCGAAATCAATACCGGCGCGAATTTGCAGACCTAATTTCTTCAGACGCATCTCGATAACAGCCGGACGACCAATCAAAATTGGCTTCGCAAGGCCCAAAGTAACCAGTTCCTGAGTCGCATGCAGCACACGCGCTTCTTCGCCTTCTGTCAGAACCACACGCTTAGGATCCAAACGCGCCTGGGAGAAAATCGGCTTCATGAACAAGTTGGTTTTGTAAACGAATTCGGTGAGCTTATCTTTATAAGCATCGAAATCCTTAATCGGGCGGGTTGCGACACCCGAATCCATCGCCGCTTTCGCCACCGCAGGGGCAATTTGCACAATCAAACGCGGATCGAACGGTTTAGGGATCAGGTACTCAGGGCCGAATGTCAGCTCTTCTTCGCCATAAGCAGAAGCCACTACATCACTTTGCTCAGCATGAGCCAGTTCAGCAATCGCGTGAACCGCT
Source organism: Buttiauxella sp. (assembly GCF_035271705.1). Taxonomy (GTDB): domain Bacteria; phylum Pseudomonadota; class Gammaproteobacteria; order Enterobacterales; family Enterobacteriaceae; genus Buttiauxella. The sequence goes on along the minus strand of NZ_DATERI010000217.1, from coordinate 57,346 downwards.
GCCAATTTCATCTCTTCGTTAATGGCCGTGGCACACACATCCAGCGCCCCACGGAAGATGAACGGGAAGCACAGCACGTTGTTCACCTGATTGGGGTAGTCGGAACGGCCGGTGCAGATAATCGCATCCGGGCGCACTTCTTTTGCCAGCGGTGGCAGAATTTCCGGCTCTGGATTTGCCAGCGCCAAAATCAGCGGAGCACGCGCCATCTTCCTGACCATATCTGGGGTCAGCACTTTCGGGCCGGAACAGCCAAGGAAGATATCCGCACCTTCAATGACATCATCCAGGGTGCGTTTACCGCTATCTTCCACCGCGTAAGCCGCTTTGGTTTCCGCCATGTTCTCTTCACGGCCTTTGTAGATAACGCCCTTGGAATCGCAAACCACAATGTTGTGCTTCTGCATGCCCAATGCCACCAGCAGATTCATACAGGCGATACTTGCAGCCCCTGCCCCGGACACCACCAGGCGGATATCAGAAATATTTTTCTTAACCACACGCAGACCATTAAGCACCGCCGCGGTACAGATAATCGCGGTGCCGTGTTGGTCATCGTGGAACACAGGAATGTTCATGCGTTCACGCAGCGTTTTCTCGATATAGAAACACTCTGGGGCTTTGATATCTTCTAAGTTGATGCCGCCAAAAGTAGGCTCGAGTGACGCAATAATGTTAATTAATTTGTCTGGGTCCATCTCATCGATTTCGATATCGAACACGTCGATACCGGCAAATTTCTTGAACAGAACACCCTTACCTTCCATAACAGGCTTGCCGGCCAGCGCACCGATATTGCCCAGTCCTAGCACCGCGGTACCGTTAGAAATCACACCCACCAGATTGCCGCGCGCCGTATATTTGTAGGCCGCAAGGGGGTCTTTTTCTATCTCAAGACAAGGTGCCGCAACACCCGGAGAGTAGGCCAATGCCAGATCACGTTGAGTAGCCAGTGGTTTGGTCGGGCAGACCTGAATTTTTCCGGGAATGGGGAATTCGTGAAAATCGAGGGCACTTTGCTTCAGTTGTTCATCCATTTCTTCGTTCCTTTTTTCATAATCAATACCCAATGAGTTTCGGGTTGCAGGAGGGCGGCAAGGCAGCGTATTCCGATGAGCTTACATAAGTAAGTGATTCGGGTGCGCGAACACAGCCAACACACCTGCGGCCTGAAGGCCGACGGGTATAAAGGGTCGGTTAGGTCTTGGTAAGGCCAGGTAGTATCGCGCTTGCACGCGTTCTAAACTTTGAACATCGCCATACAATCAACAATACCTGGCAAAATTGTTAGGAAATCAGAGCGATTATGTTACCCATCATTAACAACAATGCCATACCTATCTGCTATGCTTTTTAGTTATGCCTTTGATGAATTTTCGTCGAAAGTGACATGGAGCACTCAAGTAATACCTTGTATCTCAAGGAGATAGCCATGAACCAGCTAGACAGCATCAAACAATTCACCACCGTTGTTGCCGACAGTGGTGACATCGAATCTATCCGTCATTACCAGCCCATGGATGCAACGACTAACCCCTCGCTACTACTGAAAGCTGCCGGATTAGCCCACTATCAAACACTCATTGATGATGCCATTGCTTATGGCAAACAGCGCGGAGGCACGCAAGAAGCTCAGGTGACTCAAGCCTGCGACAAACTGGCAGTCAATTTCGGTGCGGAAATTCTGAAAAGCATTCCAGGGCGTGTCTCGACGGAAGTCGATGCTCACCTCTCTTTTAACAAAGAAAAAAGCATCGCTAAAGCCCGCCATTTGATTGATCTTTATGAAGAGCTTGGCATTGATAAATCAAGAGTTCTTATCAAGCTCGCCTCCACCTGGGAAGGTATTCGTGCCGCTGAAGAGCTGCAAAAAGAAGGGATCGATTGCAACCTGACGCTGCTGTTCTCCTTTGCCCAGGCACGTGCTTGTGCCGAAGCAGGCGTATTCCTGATTTCACCGTTCGTTGGCCGTATCTACGACTGGTATCAGGCACGTAAACCGATGGACCCGTATGTCGTTGAAGAAGATCCGGGCGTCAAATCGGTACGCAATATCTATGATTACTTTAAGCATCATAGCTACAGCACCATCGTGATGGGTGCGAGTTTCCGCCGCACCGAGCAAATTCTGGCGTTAGTGGGCTGCGACCGCCTGACTATCGCTCCTAACCTGCTGCAACAGCTGCAGGAAAGTGATGAACCTGTAGTGCGTAAATTGGTGCCGACTTCGCAGGGCTTCCATCGCCCAGAACCGATTAGCGAAGCTGATTTCCGTTGGGAACATAATCAGGACCCAATGGCCGTCGAAAAACTCGCAGAAGGCATCCGCCTGTTCGCCATTGATCAACGCAAACTGGAAGATTTACTCGCCGCCAAACTTTGAACGACAACCACGGAGTGAAACATGTCATCTCGTAAAGAGCTTGCTAATGCCATTCGTGCCCTGAGTATGGACGCGGTACAAAAAGCGAATTCGGGCCACCCAGGTGCTCCGATGGGAATGGCAGATATTGCCGAAGTGTTATGGAACGACTTCCTGCACCATAACCCTACCAACCCCACGTGGGCTGACCGGGACAGATTTATTCTTTCCAATGGTCACGCCTCGATGCTGCTCTACAGCCTGCTGCATCTGAGCGGGTATGACTTGCCGCTGGAGGAATTAAAAAACTTCCGCCAGCTTCACTCTAAAACCCCCGGGCATCCGGAAATTGGTTATACGCCAGGTATTGAAACGACCACGGGGCCGCTTGGCCAGGGGCTTGCCAATGCCGTCGGTATGGCGATTGCTGAACGCACATTAGGGGCGCAATTCAACCGCCCCGACCATGAAATTGTCGACCACTTTACCTACGTCTTTATGGGGGATGGTTGCCTGATGGAAGGCATTTCCCATGAGGTTTGCTCCCTGGCTGGCACACTCGGCCTGGGTAAACTCATTGGCTTCTATGATCACAACGGCATTTCGATTGATGGTGAAACTGAAGGCTGGTTTACCGACGATACGGCCAAACGCTTTGAGGCTTATCACTGGCATGTGGTGCATGAAATTGACGGTCACGACCCCGAAGCGCTGAAGAAAGCGATTCAGGAAGCGCAAAGCGTCAAAGATAAGCCGTCGCTGATTATTTGCCGCACCGTCATCGGTTTCGGTTCGCCAAATAAAGCCGGTAAAGAAGAAGCACACGGATCACCGTTAGGTGAGCAAGAAGTCGCACTCGCTCGCAAACAACTGGGCTGGAACTATCCGGCATTTGAGATCCCAAAAGAGATTTATCACGCCTGGGATGCCAAAGAAAAAGGCGAGCAAGCCGAAACGGCCTGGAATGAAAAATTTGCCGCCTATGCCAAAGAACATCCTGAACTCGCGGCTGAATTTAACCGGCGGATGCACGGTGAATTGCCAGAAGGTTGGCAAGAAACCACGCAGAATTTCATTGAAAAACTGCAAGCGAATCCGGAAAAAATAGCCACCCGTAAAGCCTCACAAAACGCGCTTAATGCCTATGGCCCAAGTTTGCCAGAATTGCTGGGCGGTTCTGCTGATTTGGCCCCGAGTAACCTGACCATCTGGAAAGAGTCCAAATCCATCAAAGAGGACATCGCCGGGAATTACATTCACTACGGCGTGCGTGAATTCGGTATGACGGCCATCGCCAACGGCATCGCTCATCATGGTGGCTTTGTGCCGTATACCGCCACCTTCCTGATGTTTGTCGAATACGCACGAAACGCTGCGCGTATGGCGGCACTGATGAAAGCCCGGCAAATCATGGTCTATACCCATGACTCGATTGGCCTTGGCGAAGATGGCCCCACTCACCAGGCGGTTGAGCAACTGGCGAGCCTGCGCATGACCCCTAACTTCAGTACCTGGCGTCCGTGCGACCAGGTGGAAACGGCGGTGGCGTGGAAAACGGCCATCGAGCGACATAACGGCCCTACTGCGTTGATTCTTTCGCGTCAGAACCTCGCACAAATGGAGCGATCGCCGGATCAAGTCAAAGCGATTAGCCGTGGCGGTTACATTCTGAAAGACAGCGACGGCACGCCGGATGTGATTCTGATCGCAACAGGTTCAGAGATAGAAATCACGGTGCTGGCGGCAGATAAACTCACAGCCGAAGGGCATAAAGTTCGCGTGGTTTCGCTACCTTCAACGGATATTTTTGATGCCCAGGACGAAGCGTATCGAGAGTCTGTTTTGCCTTCAGAGGTTTCTGCGCGCATAGCAGTGGAAGCCAGTATTGCGGACTATTGGTACAAGTATGTCGGCCTGAAAGGAGCGATTGTCGGGATGACGACTTACGGTGAATCCGCTCCCGCCGATAAGCTGTTCCCGTTCTTTGGTTTTACCGTTGAGAATGTGGTCGCTAAAGCGAAGAAGGTGTTGGGCGTTTAATGGTTTCCTTGAAAATATAAAACCCTCATCCCCTATGGATTTCGAGTTGCAGGCAGGCGGCAAGAGAACAAGTCCCGATGAGCTTACTTGAGTCAGTGATTCGGGTGAGTGAACGCCGCCAACTCACCTGCAACTTGAAAGACAAAGGGGATTAGTTGGTCACCCATAAAGTTGGCCAAGAAGCACTCCCATTCCACTCATCGCAGGACGGCTCTTCTGCATACCGCACCAAACGAAAACGTTGCCCGTCAAAACGCCAGCGCGTTGCGACGCCGCAATCACCGATACCGCGCCCTTTCGCAAGTGTCGTCAGCTCTTTATTGTTTTCGTCGTATCCGGTATTCATCAGTTCAAGATCGGTGTTGCCGCTTCCTGGCGTGAACGGCAGTTTTAGACGGATTTGCCGTGCAGCGAACGGCTTCTGGCGCGATACGATCCACGCGAGATCGACAATATTGTATGCTCCGGCTTCACAGCCCACCATCAGCAGCGCTTTGTCGTCACTGAGGGCAAACACGCGCACTTCTCGGCGAGCCGGATCTAACGAACACTGGCTGTTATTCACCCGCCAGGTGCCGTAATCCATCAAGTCGCTCAGTTCCAATTGTGTGAGCGGTGTCGGCGTTGGGTTAGTCAGCTTGACGGCTTTGAGTGCGGGCGCAGGTGGCACACTCAGTGGCGGATCAGCACCTTTCTTAACCCAGGCGGTTTCGCTGCCCACTCGCTGTTGCTGGCTATCAATAAACAGTAACGAAGCTTTCAGCCCGCTGAGCGAGAGGTTTCCTTTCCCTTGTTTCAGGGTAATGGCATCCGCATTGGCCACTTTATCGAGGTAACCATTGATCGCATCCGCATCGTCGGTTTTGAGATGATGAGGGGTGACCTGCCATTTCGTCAGATCCAACACCAGCGGTTCGCCATCCAACAACATTTGTGGCGCAATCGGTGGTGCTTGCAGTTCAGTGGTAGTCAGATTGCCCAAATCAATTCTCAGGGTCGCATCGGTATGCGCACCCGCACTGCGAGTCAGCGTCATGACCAGACCATGATGAAGCCCGGTGTTACGGGCTGAACAAAAATTTTGATTGTTGCAGGTGACTTGCCAGTCGGAGAATGATTTTTGTGCCGCTGCCGCGAAAACAGAGTTCGCTATAAAGAATAAAAAGAGAAACAGCAATTCTTTGCGCAGAAACATTGTCGGCACATATCCTGAGAAGACGAAGAGAGATTAATTTATACCCTAAATAATTCGAGTTGCATCACGGCGGCAAGGGAACGAGCCCCTGGGAGCTTACATAAGTAAGTGACCTGGGTGAGGTCGCGCAGCCAACAAAAAGGCAACTTGAAGTATGACGAGCATACAAAATGTGGCGATATCTTCGTCTGGTTAACGTTTGTGCTCAATCGGATTTATCGGATAGCTCTCGTTAAAACCACCCACCACCAACTTATTGAATTCTATGACCTTTAATCCATCACTCCGCGTAATTTCAGCTGTTGAAGCAGAATGACTGTTTTTCCGTCACGAATTTCACCACTTTCGACCATTTCCATCGCCCGTTTGAAGGGTAATTCGAGCACATCAATATCTTCGTCATCAATCCCACCACCCGCATTTTCGCGTTGAGCGTCGCTGTATTGCGCAAAGTAGAAATGAATGAGTTCTGTCACACCACCCGGTGACATATAAAGCTCGAATAATTTTTCGACTTCACCCACCTCGTAACCCGTCTCCTCAATCGCTTCTTTACGCGCACAGGTTTCCGGCTCGTCAGCATCTAACAGACCCGCGCAGGCTTCAATTAACATGCCATCGGCATTGCCATTGACCCACGTTGCGACACGGAACTGGCGCGTCAGCACCACGGTTTTTTTATCGCGGTTATACAGGAGTATCGTGGCACCGTTACCCCGGTCATAGACTTCACGTTTGTGACGGATAACTTCCGCTTCGTTACGGTATAAATCGTAGGTGATATTACGGAGGATGAAGTAATTTTCTGAGAGAATTTTATCTTTGATGACTTCGATTTTGACTGACATACCGTCTCCACAATGAGTTAGGGGAGCCGATAATCATAAGCTTTGATTTAGCGTTTGTCTTGCTCTCCGTCATACTTCAAGCCGCAGATGCGTTGGCTGCAACTGCTCGCCCCAGTCACATAGTTCACTATGCTCCTGGGGACTTGCCGTCTGGCCGCCTTCCTGCAATTCGAATTATTTAGGGGAAAATAATTAATTAATAGAAAAACTAATAGCCATTTTTGACTTCGCTCATATCCGGCAACTCATGTGCAATCCCTTTGTGGCAATCCACACAGGTCTGCCCATCTTTGACCGCTTTATCATGCATTTTTGCCGCGACGGTTTTCTGGGCGGTAAAATCCATATAATCAAAATTATGGCAGTTGCGGCACTCTTGCGAATTGTTGTCTTTCATCCTGCGCCACTCGGTTTGTGCCATCGAAAGCCGATGGTCATTAAACTTTTGTGGTGTGTCGATTAAGCCAAACGCCTTGGCATACAACTCTTTGCTGGCCTGAATTTTACGTACTATTTTCGGTACCCATTCATGGGGGACATGGCAATCCGGGCAAGTCGCACGCACGCCACTACGGTTGTTGTAATGCACGGTCTGCATATACTCCTCGTAGACGTTGGCGCGCATTTCATGACAACCGATACAGAACTCTTCGCGGTTGGTCATCTCCATGCCGGTGTTAAAACCACCCCAGAAAATAATCCCACCAGCGAAACCAATCAGCAGTAACGTGCCCAGTGCCAGACGACTTGGGCGACGCCACCACTGCCATATACGCCGAATGATGCCAGGTTTACGGGTTGATTTATCCATAATGGCCTCTAGTTTCCAAAACCTTTAGACGGCGTGAATGTGTTCCCGACAATGGGTGACGCATCGGTTTGAGGAACATGACATTGCAGGCAGAAATAGCGGCGTGGCGCGACGTTCGAAAGCACGTTGCCATCGCTATCCATAAAGTGCGTCGGGCTGACGCGCGGCGCGCCTGTGGTGCGGTAATGTTCAACGCCGTGGCATTGCAGACAACGATGGGTATTTTTGCTCACCTGGTAGCCGTCAACACTGTGCGGGATAAGTGGCGGCTGATTGACATAATTCAGCGCCATACGCTCCTGCTGTTTTGGCATCCGCACCGAGCCTTCTGCCGTGCCTGAAACTTCAGGAGACGGCGTCAAATCGGCCCCGCTTGTTGCCCACAACGCGCCACTCACTAGCAGCGTAAACGCGGCAATCCATTGAAAAAACGTCTTGGTCAGGATGGTTTTTTTCATGATGTTATCCCCTTACACCTTCGCCAGTTTGACGGCGCATTTCTTATAATCCGTCTCTTTCGAAAGCGGATCAGTCGCATCCAGCGTCAGGTTATTCACCAGTTGAGCAGCGTCGAAGAATGGCAGGTACACCAACCCTTGTGGGGGACGGTTACGGCCACGTGTTTCCACAATCGAAATCACTTCACCACGGCGTGAAACCACTTTGACTTTGTCTCCACGGCGCAAATCACGCGCTTTCGCATCGAGCGGATGAATAAACAAAACCGCTTCTGGGAAGGCACGATGAAGTTCAGGTACACGACGCGTCATGCTGCCGGTATGCCAATGCTCCAGCACACGTCCGGTGGATAACCACAGGTCATATTCTTTATCTGGCGACTCTGCTGCGGGCTCAAATGGCAACGCGAAAATCACCGCCTTGCCGTCTGGTTTGCCGTAGAACTTGAAGCCTTCGCCCGCTTTCACATACGGGTCGTGGCCTTCGCTGTAACGCCAGAGCGTTTCTTTGCCGTTAACGACGGGCCAGCGTAAACCGCGTGCTTTGTGGTAATCATCGAATGGTGCGAGATCGTGCCCGTGTCCCCGCCCGAAAGCGGCGTACTCTTCGAACAGCCCTTTTTGCAGATAGAAACCCAACTCGTGAGATTCGTCATTGAGCTGGTCTTGCGCCAGTTCAGTGAGCGGGAATTTGCTGACGTTAGAATTGGCAAACAGCACGTCGAACAGCGTTTTGCCCCGATATTCCGGTTTCTGATCCACGAGTTCGGCAGGCCACACTTCTTCCACTTTGAAACGTTTGGCAAAGTTGACCAGCTGCCAGAGATCCGATTTTGCCTCGCCCGGTGCTTTAACCTGCTGGCGCCAGAACTGGGTACGGCGTTCGGCGTTGCCATAAGCCCCCTCTTTTTCCACCCACATCGCGGTAGGTAAGATAAGATCGGCGCTCAACGCGCTGATCGTTGGGTAAGGATCGGAAACAATCACAAAGTTACGCGGGTCGCGCCAGCCCGGCATACGTTCTTCGGTAATATTCGGCCCGGCTTGCATGTTGTTGTTACACATCACCCAGTAAACGTTGAGCTTGCCATCTTTCAGCGCGCGGTCTTGTGCCACGGCATGTAAGCCTACTTTTGCTGGAATCGTGCCCGCCGGAAGCTGCCACATGTTTTCCGCGATTTGGCGGTGCTTCTCGTTAGTCACCACCATGTCGGCTGGCAGGCGATGGGAGAAGGTGCCGACTTCACGCGCGGTACCACAAGCCGAAGGCTGGCCGGTTAAAGAGAACGGGCCGCAGCCAGGCTGGGAGATTTTACCGGTCAACAAGTGGATGTTGTAAACCAGGTTGTTAGCCCAGACGCCGCGCGAGTGTTGGTTGAAACCCATCGTCCAGTAAGAAATGACTTTCTTGTTCGGGTCGGCATACAACTGTGCGAGCGCTTCGAGTTGGTCTGTTGGTACACCGCTCATTTGCGCGGTTTTTTCCAGTGTGTACTCAGCAACAAACGCTTTGTAATCCTCAAAACTCATTGGCTCAGAGGCATCAGAACCTGGGTTTTTGGCCGCTTTTTCCAGCGGATGCGTAGGACGCAAGCCGTAACCGATATCCGTAACCCCTTTACGCAGATTCACATGCTGCTTAAAGAACGATTCGTTGACGGCATTGTTCTGGATGATGTAATTAGCGATGTAGTTAAGAATTGCCAGGTCACTTTGCGGGGTAAACACCATGCCGTTATCGGCCAGTTCAAAACTACGGTGCTCGAAAGTCGAAAGCACCGCGACGTTAACCTGCTCATTCGACAGACGACGGCTGGTGATGCGCGACCATAAAACCGGGTGCATCTCAGCCATGTTCGAGCCCCACAGTACGAATGCGTCGGCCTGCTCGATGTCGTCATAGCAGCCCATCGGTTCGTCCATGCCGAAGGTACGCATGAAACCCACCACCGCAGAAGCCATGCAATGGCGCGCGTTCGGATCAAGGTTGTTAGAACGGAAACCGGCTTTGAATAATTTAGACGCGGCGTAACCTTCCCAAACCGTCCACTGGCCGGAACCAAACATCCCGACGGCTTCCGGCCCTTTTTCCTTCAGGCTGGTTTTAAATTTTTGTTCCATGATGTCAAAGGCCTGCTCCCAGCTTATGGGTGTGAACTCGCCTTCTTTATCGAACTGGCCGTCTTTCATGCGCAGCAACGGCTGGGTAAGTCGGTCTTTTCCGTACATAATTTTTGGCAGGAAGTAGCCTTTGATGCAGTTCAGGCCACGGTTCACAGGTGCATCCGGATCGCCCTGGCTTGCCACCACGCGTCCATCTTGCGTGCCGACTAATACACCACAACCGGTGCCACAAAAACGGCACGGCGCTTTATCCCATTTGATGGCATCTTGTTTACCCACAACGGCACGGGCAACGCTGGGTACGCTAAGACCCGCGGCGGCCGCCGCAGCTGCAATAGCGTTCGCTTTCATAAAGCTACGACGACTGAGTTTCATGGTGTTTCCTCACCTTGCTCATCCTGCTGGTGATAAACCAGCGACACCGCCAACACACCCGCAATATTGCGTGCTGACTCAATTTGATTCAGTAGCTCATCGCTGCGCGCAGCTTCCATTACCACCACCAATTTGCCCTGACTGCCGTCGGTTAACGCAACTTCGCTACCCGGCAGCTCGCTCAATGCGTGACTGACCGCGACAACATTGTGTGGATGTGCCTGAACCACCAGGCCGCAGACGTGCCAGTCAGTTTGCATTTGCGTGTCTCATCGTGATGGCTGAAACCGGGCAACCGGCGATACATGCGCCGCAAGCGCTGCAATCGGCATGGTTGAGTAGAGGTTGGGCGATGCCCTGTAGAGAGGGGCGAAAGGCAATGGCCTGAGTTTCGCAGTTATCCTGGCAACTGCGGCATTCGATGCTGTTTTTGGCCAGGCAGTTATCGCCAATCGATAAGGTATGTTCCCAGGGGGAAACCTCGCGATTAAGAAAGATTTTTTCGGGGCAAGCTTGCGCGCAAGCGTAGCAAAAGGTGCATTCACCTTGGGTAAAATTAACTTCAGGGTAGCCCCCCTGACCGCGTTTTAAAATATGGGTTTCACAAGCAGACAGGCAAGCATCGCAGCGCGTGCAATCCACAAGAAAATGATTTTCGTCTCCGCTCCAGGGTGGGCGGAAAGCAGAACTGGAGCGTCCAAAACTGCCAGTTAATAATCCACGACGGGAAAAATTAGCCATAAAGCACATCCTTGCATCACAAATGCCAGCTCAAGGCATGCTGAAACTGGCAAACACATCTGTGTTATTTCCGTAGTTTTCTACAGGTTTTTATTAAGTGCTACGTTATGTGACAAAGGGGGAGTAGCGGCATCACCCTTTAGGGGTAAATGCAGGGATGGGATCAAAAAGGAATTCGGTTTGAAAAACAAACACTCATCCCGACGCGAAGCCGGGATGAGTTCAGCCATTAATTAAGCCGCTGAGGGGGAACTTGCAGATATTCCATAATCCCCGCTGCAGCGTGGCGACCTTCCGCCATCGCGGTCACCACCAGGTCTGCGCCACGCACCGCATCACCACCAGCGAAAATTTTCGGGTTGCTGGTCTGATAGCGCAATTTATCTTCGACGCTGGCGATGATGCGCCCCCAGCTATCGAGTTTCACGCTATGTTCTTCCAGCCACGGCATGCCATGTGGATTGAAGCCAAACGCCATAATGACCGCATCGGCTGGCATCACAAATTCGGAGCCTTCAATCGGTTTCGGGCGACGGCGGCCTTTCTCGTCGGGCTCACCCATTTGCGTACGCAGCATTTGGATCCCCATCACTTGGCCACGCTCATCCAGCTCAATGTTCAGCGGCTGCACGTTGAACTCGAACGATGCCCCTTCTTCCCTGGCATTTTTGACCTCTTTTTTGGAACCTGGCATGTTGGCTTCATCACGACGATAAGCACAAGTCACCTGCTGGGCCCCATGACGTAATGAGGTGCGCACACAATCCATTGCGGTATCGCCACCACCGAGGACAACCACCCGCTTACCCGCCATATTGATATACGGCTCTTCAGGTAATTCAGGCAGCCCCATCACCTGTTTGGTGTTGGCAATCAGGAACGGCAGCGCGTCGTAAACCCCTGGGGCGTCTTCGTTCGGCAGCCCCGCTTTCATTGAGCGGTATGTACCCACGCCGACAAATACCGCATCAAACTCCGCCAGAACCTGTTGCAGGGAGATATCGCGGCCAATTTCTGTGTTGAGTTTAAATTCGATACCCATCGCGCTGAAAATTTCACGACGACGGCTGAGTAACGATTTATCCAATTTGAACGCCGGAATACCAAACGTCAGTAGCCCACCAATTTCAGGATGACGATCAAACACCGTGGCCTGGACCCCGTTACGCGCCAGAATATCCGCACAGGCAAGCCCGGCAGGCCCAGCACCAATCACGGCGACACGGCGATTTGTCGGTTTGACATAAGAGAGATCAGGCGTCCAACCGCTGGCAAAAGCGTTGTCGGAAATATAACGTTCGATATTCCCGATGGTGACAGCCCCGTATTCGTCTTTCAGTGTGCAGGCACTTTCACATAAACTTTCTTGTGGGCAGACGCGCCCAGTCACTTCTGGCAAACAGTTGGTCTGATGTGATAACTCTACGGCCTCCAGAATGCGTCCTTCTTTGACCAGTTCAATCCATTGCGGAATATGGTTGTGCAGTGGACAAGTCCATTCACAAATACTGTGTTCGCCGCATTTAAGACAGCGGTCAGCCTGGCTTTCCGCCTGGGTTTTATCAAAAGTACGATAGATTTCGTCGAAGCCAGTTTTACGCAAATCCAGGTCAATTTTGTCCGGTTCTTGCCGCGCAGGTGTGGCACACATTTTGTTTACTTTGGTTAATTCGCAACCCACTGACGGTTGTTGCACCCTTTGCTGCGCTGTGCTGTGCCACGGCTGAGATTCCTGCGTCGCTGAGCGTAAGCGTCGGGCTTTCGCAAGCGTGGCTAGTGTCTCACTGCTTATCAATTTCAGCGCTTTGCTGGGGCAATTTTCCACACACGCCGGGCCATTTTCGCGGTGCAGACATAAATCACATTTATGGGCGTTGGCCTTAACCGAGCGCCCATCATTTAGCGGAATGGTAATGACCTGCATGGCGCCAAACGGGCAAGCCACGACACAGGATTTACAACCAATACATTTCTGCTGGTTGACCTGGACACTGTCTTTGACACGTGAAATAGCTTCATTTGGGCAACTGCTGGCGCATGGGGCGTCCTCACAATGCCGACAAGTGACGGCGTTACGTCGCCCCTCGTGCTTAATCACCGCAATCCGTGGCTGGAATTGCTCGCGGGTCAGAACATGTTTTTCATCATTGTGGGACATCACACAGGCAACTTCACAGGCATGACATCCGATACAAAGTTGTGCATTGGCAAGAACAAAACGATTCATCACTACCCCTTGCCTGTTATCAAGAACAGAAGGCGATTACTCGTTAGCATTCAAGTCGCAGGTAGGCGGCCAGGGAGCTTATCCCGGTGAGTGCAGCCAACACCCTTGCGGCTTGAAGGATGACGCGTATATTTTTTATGGGGTGATGTTATGACCTGGCGACGTACAAACTGGCAATGGTCATTTGCCCAATTTGTCCTGAAATCTGCTCATAACCTGGTGCGGATCAATTTCCTTTAGGGGTTAATGAAACATCGTTTCCCCCGTTTTGTTATGCAACAGTTATGCTTGTGATGTAACCGAGTTAATTCCTAACCTTTATTTTGGAAGATATGCCGAAATACAAACAACCAGGATTTGTGACGCCGCCAGTTTCTGATACGTTTCGCTTTCTATTCTTCGACGAGTAAATATGCAGTGATGGTAAAACGCTCTGTTTCCACGAGCCTGGCCCGAGCCTTTTTTTATATCGTCTTGTTATCGCTGCTTTCCACTGGCATTGCGATGCTCACTCTTGCGAGTAGTTTACGTGATGCCGAAGCGGTAAATGTCGCAGGCTCTTTGCGGATGCAGAGCTATCGCCTGGGGTATGATTTGCAGGGCGATCGCACCCAGATCGACAAACATCTTGAGCAATATAACCAGTCGCTGCGCTCATCTGCTCTGCTTAAAATAGAGAAATTCTGGGTGCCTGTGGAAGTACGAACTCGTTTTACGGCGATTAATAATGCCTGGGCCGAGATGGAAGCGCATATTCGCTTGGGTGATTTGCAATGGTATCGGGCCAACATTGCCAGTTATGTCGCGCAAATCGACCTGTTTGTGCTTGCTCTTCAGCATTATGCCGAACGCAAAATGATGCGGGTTGTTTTGGCCTCGGTGATTGGTTTCATTGCTATTTTTACGCTGGTGTTTTTCACGCTACGCCGCTTCCGCTATCAGGTTGTGGCTCCGCTCAAAAAGTTGATGGAAGCAAGTCGCGCGATTGAACGTCGCGAGTTCGATCACCCGCCGTTGAATACACAATTGCCGAACGAACTAGGTTTGTTATCCCATACCTTCACCCGCATGTCCGGTGAGTTGCAAAAGCTGTATCGCTCACTTGAAGACAGCGTGCAGGAAAAAACCCTGGATTTGCAGGAGGCCAATCGCACGCTAGAAGTGTTGTACGCCTGCTCACAAGCACTGACAGTCAGCACCATCGATCAACACTGTTTCGAGCGCGTATTGCAGCAAGTTCGCCAGAAAACACCGGTCAATTATCTTGAGATGAAAACCAGTGAAAACTGGAAGATACATGAAGGTATTCAACAGCATAACCAGGTGTGGCAAACCTTACCGATTGTGCTTGAAGATGAAGAGTTGGGTTTGCTTCGTTGGCAAGCGCCACAAGGTGTTCCGCCGTTGCCGCTTATGCAAAGCCTGGCCAATATGCTGGGCCGTGGGTTGTATTTCAATCAAGCGCAAAAACACTATCAGCAGCTTTTGTTGATGGAAGAGCGTGCGACCATTGCCCGGGAGTTACATGATTCGCTGGCGCAAGTGCTCTCCTATTTACGCATCCAACTCACCTTACTAAAACGTACAGTCCCGGCGGAGAACCTGCCTGCCCAGCTCATTATTAATGACTTTTCTCAAGCGCTGAACGACGCCTATCGTCAATTGCGTGAGTTGTTGGCGACCTTCCGCCTCACGCTCCAGCAGGCTGATTTACCGTCTGCATTACAGGAAATGATCGCTCAGTTGCGTAAGCAGAGCGAGGCCACTCTGACACTGGATTGTCAGATTCCGACTCAGGCGCTAGATGCCTCGCAGCAGGTGCATTTACTGCAGATTATTCGCGAAGGTGTGTTAAATGCGATTAAGCACGCGCAAGCCAATAAAATATCCGTAAGCTGTAGCACGTCCCTGTCAGGGGTTCATAATGTGAGTATTCTTGATGATGGCAGCGGGATTGCCAGCCTGACGGAACCCGAAGGGCATTACGGACTCAATATCATGCATGAGCGTGCCGCCCGTTTAGGTGGCGAGCTGGCTATTTCCCGCCCTCCACAGGGTGGGACTTTAATTACGTTGATTTTTCGTACGCCGACGTCAGAACCAACGGCGCACGGAACACCCGTGAATTTATAACGATAATAATTTGAAGAGTATTGGGGTAAGCAATGAGTGAGAAAACTGTCTGTCAGGTATTGATCGTCGATGACCATCCCTTAATGCGTCGTGGCATTCGACAACTGCTGGAAATGGATGACAGCTTTCACGTGGTGGGTGAAGCCAGCAGTGGCGCTGAGGCTATCAGTATGGCGAATCGCCTCGCTCCAGACCTTATTTTGCTCGATCTCAATATGAAAGGTTTGAGTGGGCTGGATACGCTTAACGCCATGCGTCGTGATGGGGTAAGCGGGCGTATTGTGGTGCTGACAGTTTCAGATTCACGTAGCGATATTTTCACTCTGATTGATGCCGGTGCCGACGGATATTTGCTGAAAGATAGCGATCCTGAAGTGCTGCTCGAAGATATTCGTCGTGGAGCAACCGAAGGCGAAGCCTATAGCGAACAAGTCGCGGAATATTTACGTACCCGCAGTACCGATAAACGCAGTGACGACCTGTTCGCCGTGTTAACTGAGCGCGAAATAGATGTGTTACAAGAGGTCGCCAAGGGGTTATCGAATAAACAAATTGCCTCGGACCTGCATATTTCCGAAGAGACCGTGAAAGTACATATTCGCAATTTGCTGCGTAAACTTCAGGTGCGTTCCCGGGTTGCAGCAACTGTGTTATATCTTGAAAGTCGGGGCTTTTAAATCCGCTAACATCAGCCCTACTCCACTCTAGAGCGCGAAGATTATTTACAATATCTCCTTATTTTCTCCACGTTTGGACCTGCGGTAAAGGCTACAGTGACGACTGATACTCATAATCACAATCTGAAGTACTGACGAGGTCCTGACTGAATGGCGAATTTCTTCATCAATCGCCCCATTTTTGCCTGGGTGTTAGCCATTATTTTATGCCTCACGGGTTTACTCTCCATTTTTTCCCTTCCTGTGGAGCAGTATCCTGACCTCGCACCGCCAAACGTGCGTATCACGGCGAACTATCCTGGTGCATCGGCACAAACGCTGGAAAACACGGTTACGCAAGTCATTGAGCAGAGTATGACCGGGCTGGACAACATGATGTATATGTCCTCCCAGAGTAGTAGCGCAGGCCAGGCCAGCATCACACTGAGCTTTAAAGCCGGCACTGACCCTGATGCCGCCGTCCAGCAGGTGCAAAACCAATTGCAGTCGGCCTTACGTAAATTGCCGCAGGCGGTGCAAACCCAGGGCGTCACCGTCAGGAAAACCGGCGATACCAATATCTTGATGATTGCCTTCGTTTCGACCGATGGCAGTATGGATAAGCAAGATATCGCCGACTATGTGGCCAGTAATATTCAAGACCCGATCAGCCGTCTTAACGGTGTGGGTGATGTGGATGCCTACGGTTCGCAATATTCGATGCGCATCTGGCTCAACCCGACCAAACTCACCAGTTACCAGATGACCACTGAAGATGTGGTCGATGCGATTAAATCGCAGAATGCGCAAATTGCCGTGGGTCAACTAGGCGGCACACCGTCAGTCGATATGCAGGCGCTTAACGCAACGATTAATTCCCAATCGTTGCTGCAAACCCCGCAACAATTTAAAGATATTACGTTACGCGTTAATCAGGATGGGTCACTGGTGTCACTCGGTGATGTCGCTGACGTGGAAATGGGTGCAGAGAAATATGACTTCCTGAGCCGCTTTAATGGCCAGCCTGCGTCAGGACTGGGGATTAAGCTTGCGTCTGGTGCTAACGAGTTGGAAACCGACAAACTCGCCCGCGCCAAAGTTGAAGAATTGTCGAAATATTTCCCGCCGGGCCTGGAAGCGAAAATCGCGTACGAAACCACACCGTTTGTGAAAGCCTCGATTAAAGATGTGGTGCAAACGCTGCTAGAAGCCATTCTGCTGGTTTTCCTCGTTATGTATCTGTTCTTACAGAATTTCCGGGCAACGTTAATTCCGACTATCGCCGTGCCAGTGGTATTGCTGGGCACCTTCTCAGTGCTCTATGCGTTTGGCTATAGCATCAACACGCTAACGATGTTTGCCATGGTTTTGGCCATCGGTCTGTTGGTGGACGATGCCATTGTGGTGGTAGAAAACGTCGAACGCATCATGAGCGAGGAAGGACTCTCGCCCAAAGAAGCGACCCGAAAATCGATGGGCCAGATTCAAGGCGCGTTGGTCGGGATTGCGATGGTGCTCTCTGCGGTCTTCGTGCCGATGGCCTTCTTTGGTGGTACAACTGGCGCGATTTACCGCCAGTTCTCGATAACTATCGTTTCTGCCATGGTGTTGTCGGTTTTGGTGGCGATGATCCTGACGCCCGCCTTATGCGCCACATTACTCAAACCGTTGCATAAAGGTGAGCAGCACGGCCAGAAAGGTTTCTTCGGCTGGTTCAACCGCATGTTTAATCGCAATGCGGCACGCTACGAAACTCGAGTCGGAAAGATTCTGGCGCACAGTCTGCGTTGGATCCTGATTTACGTGCTGCTGATTGGCGGAATGGTGTTCCTGTTCCTGCGCTTACCGACCTCATTTCTGCCTTTAGAAGATCAGGGTGTGTTTACCACATCCATACAATTACCCAGTGGTTCTACGCAGCAACAAACGGCCAAAGTGGTTGATAAGATCGAGCAGTATTATCTGACGACAGAGAAAGAGAATGTGCAATCCGTGTTCTCAACCATTGGTGCCGGGCCTGGTGGGAACGGACAAAACGTCGCTCGTATGTTCGTTCGCCTGAAGGATTGGGATGTGCGTGATCCGAAAACGGCCAGTTCGTTTGCCATTATCGAACGTGCGACTAAAGCCTTCAGTAGAATCAAAGAAGCTCGCATTATTGCCAGCAGCCCGCCTGCCATCAGCGGTTTAGGTAACGCCGCCGGTTTTGATATGGAATTACAAGACCACGCCGGTGCCGGTCATGATGCGTTAATGCTGGCACGTGACCAACTGCTGGATATGGCAAGCAACGAAAAAATGCTGACCCGCGTTCGCCATAACGGTTTGGATGACAGCCCGCAAATGCAGATCGATATCGATCAGCGTAAAGCGCAGGCGTTGGGCGTAACCATTGATGATATCAATAACACGTTGCAAACGGCCTGGGGCTCAAGTTACGTGAACGACTTTATGGATCGCGGACGCGTCAAAAAGGTGTATGTGCAGGCAGGGGCGGAATATCGCATGCTGCCGGAAGACATTAACCAATGGTATGTGCGCAATAAAGACGGTGGAATGGTGCCCTTCTCAGCGTTTGCCCGTTCGCATTGGGAAACCGGATCACCGCGCCTTGAACGCTATAACGGCTATTCATCACTAGAAATTGTTGGTGAAGCAGCACCGGGCGTCAGTACCGGTACCGCAATGCAAATTATGGAAACTCTGGTAGAGAAATTACCGTCTGGTTTTGGTGTTCAGTGGACGGGGATGTCTTATCAGGAACGCCTTTCAGGGGCGCAAGCTCCAGCACTCTACGCTATCTCGTTATTGGTGGTGTTCTTGTGCCTGGCAGCGCTTTATGAAAGCTGGTCTGTCCCGTTCTCGGTCATGTTGGTGGTGCCACTGGGTGTGATTGGGGCACTGTTAGCCACCTGGATGCGCGGCCTGGAAAACGATGTTTATTTCCAGGTGGGGCTACTGACGGTAATCGGGCTTTCGGCCAAAAACGCCATTCTGATTGTTGAGTTTGCCAACGATATGAATGCGCAAGGCCGTGAACTGGTTGCCGCCACACTTGATGCTTGCCGCCAACGTTTACGCCCGATATTAATGACTTCACTAGCCTTTATCTTTGGCGTATTACCCATGGCCACCAGCAGTGGTGCAGGCTCAGGTAGCCAGCATGCGGTGGGGACGGGAGTCATGGGTGGCATGATTTCAGCCACAGTGCTGGCAATATTCTTCGTTCCCCTGTTCTTTGTGCTGGTGCGTCGACGTTTCCCGCTTAAAGAGCATTCTGAAAACTAACTATTTTGAAAACTAACTATTTTGAAAAACAGGCAACAAAAAAGCGACCCAGGCAGGTCGCTTTTTGTCTGGCTCAAAGGGTATTGAGAATATACCGGCATACTTCAAGTTGCATGTGCGTTGGCCTTCCTGCAACTCGAATTATTGGGGTATAAGAACATCAAGTTCTTGCTGTTTGATTCATCTACGAAGCATATCTTCGATGAAATCTTTCCAGTTTCCTAGTTCGTGTTCGATCATAACCGCCTCTCTTATATACCCTTGATACTTCAAGTTGCAGGTGCGTTGGCTGCTCTCGTTCCCCCGAATCTCTTACTTGAGTAAGCTCATCGGGACTTTCTCGATTGCCGCCTTCCTGCATCTCGAATTATTTTGGGTATTTCTATTCAATTTATACGTAATCCCTTCCATGGAGTGAAGCGACGTGACTGAGTAGTTTCACTGGCTATCAACAAATGGTGAAAGTCGACTGCGTATTGTGATAATTATCACCTCAACAGGTAATTTAAAATGTGACGACACACTTGAAACAAAATGTATTGTCAACTTTCTGGCTTATCCACTAAGCCACTAAAAATCTGACTTGCCGTAGCTATCAGGGGTTGAGAAATTGTGTAACATCAAATGGCTATAAAACAATCACCCGGATAAAAAAGAACCGCTATTACCTCACTTTTAGATTAGCAATTAGGTTATATTTTTCCTTGCGACTTTTTTATCATTTTAATTATCCTCATTACCTGCATATACCCTAAATAATTCGAGTTGCAGGTAGGCGGCAAGGGAGCAAATCCCCTGGAGCTTACTTGAGAGTGACTGGGGTTTGTGAGTGCAGCCAACACCCCTGCAGCTTGAAGTATGACGGGTATAAATAATCATCTCTAAAGACAAGGGTTAAATCCGTGATAATTCTCTACGGTATTAAAAACTGCGACACCATCAAGAAAGCACGCCGTTGGCTTGAGACTCAAGGTGTGGATTATCAGTTTCATGATTATCGCGTCGACGGGCTGGATGCCGATTTATTGAACCGTTTTATAGCAGAATTAGGCTGGGAAGCACTGCTCAATACGCGTGGAACAACATGGCGTAAACTCGACGAAGCTCATCGTGCAAGCATTACTGACGCGCAGACAGCCGCAGTACTGATGCTTACCATGCCAGCAATCATCAAACGCCCATTGCTCTACGCGCCCGGGCAGCCTATGCTGCTGGGTTTCAATGAATCGAACTATACCCAATGGATTTCAAGTTAGATTGAGGCGGCAGCGCAGTGACTCCCCAGGAGCTTACTCAAGTTAGTGAGTGGGGTGAACGAGCAAAGCCAACAAAAAGGTCACTTGAAAAACGATGGGAATATCAGCAGTTTATCAACGAGGTGTAGTCCTATGTCTTGCCCGGTTATTGAGCTGACGCAACAGCTTATCCGCCGTCCTTCCCTGAGCCCAGACGATGCAGGTTGCCAGGCGCTAATGATTGAGCGACTGCGTGCTATCGGTTTTACTATTGAGCACATGGATTTTGGTGACACACAAAACTTCTGGGCATGGAGAGGAAAAGGCGAAACGCTGGCATTTGCTGGCCATACCGACGTCGTGCCTTCAGGCGATGTCAACCGCTGGATTAACCCACCCTTTGAACCGACTATCCGCGATGGCATGCTGTTTGGCCGTGGTGCTGCAGACATGAAAGGTTCTCTGGCAGCCATGGTGGTTGCGGCGGAACGTTTTGTTGCGCAGAACCCGCATCACAAAGGCCGGCTCGCGTTTCTCATCACCAGTGATGAAGAAGCCAGTGCCAAAAACGGCACGGTGAAAGTTATCGAAACGTTGATGGCGCGTAATGATCGCCTCGATTATTGCCTGGTCGGCGAGCCGTCCAGTACTGAAGTCGTCGGCGACGTGGTGAAAAATGGCCGTCGTGGCTCGTTGACCTGCAATCTCACCGTGCATGGTGTGCAAGGTCACGTTGCCTATCCGCATCTGGCTGATAACCCGGTTCACCGCGCAGCCCCGATGCTGAACGAATTAGTGGCTATTGAGTGGGACAAAGGAAACGAGTTTTTCCCTGCCACCAGTATGCAAATTGCCAACGTTCAGGCAGGAACAGGCAGCAACAATGTCATTCCTGGCGATTTGTATGTGCAATTTAACTTCCGTTTCAGTACCGAACTGACAGACGAAGATATTAAACAGCGCGTGATTGCCCTGCTCGATAAGTATCAACTGCGCTATACCCTCGACTGGTGGCTATCAGGCCAACCGTTCCTCACTTCACGCGGCAAGTTGGTCGATGCGGTGGTGAATGCAGTTGAGCACTATAATGAAATCAGACCGCAACTGTTGACCACTGGTGGCACATCCGATGGGCGTTTTATCGCTCGCATGGGTGCGCAAGTAGTGGAACTGGGGCCTGTGAACTCGACCATTCATAAAATTAATGAATGTGTTAACGCCGCGGACCTGCAACTTCTTGCCCGTATGTATCAACGTATTATGGAGCAGCTTGTCGCCTGACAGGCTGCAATTAACAGTCATCATCGCCAAATTAAATGGCGTTGTGGTATGGCCGCCAGGGAGCTTATCCCGATGAGCTTACTTGAGTCAGTGATTCGGGTAAGTGAGTGCAGCTAACGCCGCGACAACGTCAAGTAAGAAGGCGAAAGAGGTTATACGCATGGAATGGCTATCACACTACTGGTGGATTATCGTACTAGTATTTCTGCTGGGTGTTTTCTTGAATGTTATTAAGGATCTGAAGCGTATCGATCCCAAAAAATATATGGCAAACAAACCCGAACTTCCCCCTCATCGTGACTTCAACCATAAGTGGGATGACGAAGACGATTTCCCGAAGAAAAAGCCATAGTTATGCAAAAAAGCCACTTCTGCGAGTTAACACCGTTCACTTAAGCCAGTGAATGAGGGGAAACACCGGGATTGGGTTCCCGGAGGGACGCCAAACCCGGTGGTCGCCCCGGACATCTCGTTCTTAAATTTCTGCTTCATCCAGACGCATCAAACGATCCAACCGCTGGTGGTAACAACGCAATGTGGCTTCCACATCTGCTGCGGGCATAAACGAATCACGATACACCGCATCCACAATGTGACTTTCCTTTTGCATATCGTTGAGTAATTTAACGATGAGCTTATCCGTCATCCCCATACTCAAACCGAGTTCCCGGAAATCCATACCAAGATATTCACCATAGGCAGTTTTAAAACCCGGAGCCAGTTCGCGGTCGCCTTCTTCACAACACAGCAACGGCAGTGCCATAAAGCCCGAGCTGAAAATGGCCGGATAGGGTGCGACTGACACAAAGTCATAAACGGGTGATAGCGTCGGTTCGCCGATTCTCGGGTGAATTAAGCCAAAATTACGCAGGTGCATATCGTTATTACCCAACAGATACGCATAGGCAATGCGCCGGAACAAGTCGATTTTAAAGGCGATATTGCTATTCACATGCTGAGTCAGGAACTCCGCTAACTGCTGATAACTCACATACTGCTTACCGTCACTGCCTGTTTTACCGTACTTTTCGCCGACATTCATCGCGGCATCGAGCTGTTCTTGATGAATAGCTGCCCCGGTTTGTCTGACCCTATCAAAACGGCGAATAACAAAAGCTAATTCGTGGGGGTCATCGTGCAGTGGTGCAAAACTCACCAACCCGTTTGGTGGCACGTCAAACCCAAGACGAGCCATCAGTACCATGGTGGCGTGTTCATTTTCTGCCAAATGAGGGAATTCAGCCGGAGAAGGCTTGAGAATGTATTCTCCCTGGTGTTCAACCACGGCAAATTCACCGTTACGCACCACCATTTGCAGTTTCGGCTGATAGCCGGAAATACTCATGCCGCGCTGCGCTTTTGGCAATTCGTGAATAAATTCGTTGCGCGTAAAACTCAACTGCGGGTTCATTTTGCTCGAACCCGTCAACTGTTTCAGCCCTTTGGACGAATAACCTGACGCTTGCTCTTTGGCTTGCAGCAGCGGAGTTAACAGAATATGGCAACGCATGGCTAATCCTCCTGCATGTTGACCAGTTGCACCGCACCAATCAGGTTTTTTCCGTTATCGATAAGCATACCGAGAAGGTCCTGCTCATCGCGTTGCTGTAGTTGGCTGTAGCGCATTTTCAACCAACCTTCTGGTGCCAGAGAGGCAAAAAAAGGCGGTAATGTTTGGCTGTGGAAGTGGCCAACACGCACCGGTAAACTGAGGGACAGCGGTGGGCCGACATAGCCCTCTCGATAACTAAATTCATAACTGCTGTCATCCTGGCGCAACTCACCAACCGGCTCGCCATATAACCACACCTCTACACGGCGGCGCATAACTTCACACCTAATGCTTCGGCTACGCGTAACACGGTGCCAAATTTGACCAGTTCGGGATCTTTAAACAGGCGTTTGAGCGTTGAGGCGGAAACGCCGGTTTGTAGCTCAAGGGTCGCAAGATCGATATCCAACTCTTTGCGGCGCTGGTTCAGTTTTTGCCCCAGTTGTGCTGTGTGGGTGATGTCCTGCTCATCAGTCAGGAGATCGGATTCTTGCGCGCGCAGCGTCACGGCTTTTTTAACGTCATTCAATAAATCGCTCATGGCCTGCAGTTTGTCGGCGAGCGTGGCATTGTTGTAGTTCATATATGACCTTAAATTCATCATAAATACTGAGAGGTGTTATTTATGGATCCATAATGCAAATATGTATCATAAATGAACCTTATTTTAATTATTAACTAAAAATGGGTCATTTACGGTCTCTTGTCAATCATAGGGTTCATAAAAAGTCTTTTTCAGTATTTCTATACTGTTTTTAGACCATTTATAAACTCCACAGCGGAGATGTAGCAGAGTTGTGCGCGGCTTATCCAGATTTTGGCTAACGAAATGTAAATTAATTGTTTCACTCGTAAGAGCGGAAACCTTATTAATGAAGGCATGTTAATCAACACGAGTTTGTGGCATGTCTTATCGAATCAGCCTGTTGGATAAAATCCCGGTCGCGAAGGACGATACTCCTGGCGACGCCCTGAAACACACGCTGCATCTGGCACAACAAGCAGAAGCCTGGGGTTATCACCGCTTCTGGATTGCCGAGCACCACAACACCTCACGGCTGGCAAGCCCATCACCGGAACTGCTGATTGCCTGGATTGTCGGGCAAACCCGCCGCATTCGTGTCGGATCGGGTGGGGTGATGTTGCAACACTACAGCCCTTACAAAGTGGCAGAAAACTTCAATCTATTGGCAAACCTTGCGCCGGGTCGCGTTGATCTCGGAGTCGGTAAAGCGCCTGGTGGGTTACCACTGTCTACCCAAGCGTTGCAGCGCGGTGGGCTGGATAAAACGTCGTTTGCCGACAAATTCGCTGAACTGGATCACTGGCTTTCTTTACCCGCCACACCTGAGGACGACGCTCCCGACGACAAAGAAATCTTACGTGCAACACCGGTTCCTGTGCGCAGTGCCGATCGCTTTTTGCTCGGCGCAAGCCTCGAAAGTGCAGCCCTTGCCGCAAGCCTTGACTGGAACTTCGTGTATGCCGCCCACCTGAATGGCGATAAAAACTTGATGCGCCAGGTGCTCACGGCCTGGAGCAGTAAAAGCCAGCGCGACACGGTGGTGGCCGTGCAGGTGATTGTTGCGCAGGATGCTGAAAAAGCGGCTGAACTGGCAAATCTGGTGGAAATCTGGAGTGTTGAGCTGGAAAACAGCCAGCGAGTCAGTGTTGCGAGCGAAGAGCAGGCTCACGCATTTGCTCGCCAGGCGGGCAGTGCCATCAAACGGATCGAACGCCGCGAACCTTTGCTGCTCCAGGGCACCGCCGAGACGGTTAATGCCGGGCTTGCGGCATTACGCCAGGAATTTGGCATCGACGAATTCATTATTGATACCCCTATTGCTGACCCCGCTGCACGTTATCAGTCGCTGCGTTTGTTGGCAGGCGTTCAACAAATAAAATCGGTATCTGATTTTGCCGCCGAACATGAAGCCTGGTAAGGGGAAACCGATGACATTCGCACCCGTGACATTCAAACAACAGCTAATCGACTGGCGGCGTGAGTTGCACCAGCACCCGGAGTTATCCGGGCAGGAAGTTGCGACCACCACGCGCATCCGTCACTGGCTGGAAGCGAGCGGATTACGGCTGTTGCCATACTCGCTTGCAACGGGCGTGGTGGCTGAAGTTGGCCAAGGGGAAAAGGTGATTGCGCTGCGTGCTGATATAGACGCGCTGCCAATACAGGAAACCAGCGGCGTGTCGTTTAGTTCACAACGCGAAGGCGTGATGCATGCCTGCGGACATGATATTCACAGCAGCGTGATACTGGGGGCCGCTCTGCTATTAAAAGAGCGTGAGGCGCACTTACCCGGGCGCGTTCGTTTGTTGTTTCAACCGGCTGAAGAAAACTTCACTGGCGCTAAGGCACTGATTAAAGCCGGAGCATTAGAAAACGTGTCCGCTATTTTTGGCATGCATAACGAGCCTGGCTTACCGGTGGGCACCTTTGCCACCAGAGGCGGCGCATTTTATGCCAACGTTGACCGTTTTGTGTTACGGGTTCGGGGCAAAGGCGCACATGCCGCCCGTCCGCAAGAAGGTACTGACGCCATCGTGATTGCCAGCCAGTTGGTATTGGCATTGCAAACTATCGCCAGCCGCAACATTGATACTCTGGATTCGGTGGTGGTGAGTGTCACGCGCATACAAGGGGGAAATACCTGGAATGTGTTGCCTGAAAGTGTCGAACTGGAAGGCACGGTGCGCACCCATCGTGACGATATTCAGCAACAGGTCGAGAAACGTATCAGTGATATTGCAGCCGGTTTAGCCAGTGCGTTTGGCGCACAAATTGAGGTGGAATGGTTTAACGGGCCAATCACATTGAATAACGATGAAAAATGGGCGGCATTTGCGATGCAAGCCGCAAAAGATGCGGGCTACCAGACACAAACCTCCGAACTGCATATGGGCGGTGAAGATTTTGCTGTTTATTTGCAAACCATTCCCGGTGCGTTTGTCAGCATAGGCAGTAATAGTATTTACGGGTTACATCATTCGGCCTTTAACCCGGATGAAGCATTAATTGAAGATGCAGCACGCTATTTCGCCACGCTTGCGGAAAAAGCCTTGCTGGAAATCTAATTATTTCTAATACGCAGGGGTCAACTCCCCAGGATGCGTGCACCCTGAAAATGAGGATGGAATATGTCTGATAATCGACAACTGCGCCTTGGAACAATCTTACATGGTGCTTCAGGAAATATGTCCGCATGGCGACACCCGGCCGCTATTGCCGATGCCAGTATTAATTTTGATTTTGTCAAAGAGACCGCTTTAAAAGCCGAGCAGGGCAAACTGGACTTTTTGTTTGTCGCTGATGGTTTATATATTAATGAAAAATCTATTCCGCATTTTTTGAATCGCTTCGAACCACTCACAGTGCTGTCGGCGTTAGCCAGCGTCACCTCCCATTTAGGGCTGGTCGGTACGTTGTCGACATCCTATAGCGAGCCGTTCACTGTGGCGCGCCAGTTCGCAAGCCTTGACCATTTAAGCAAAGGACGCGCGGGCTGGAACGTAGTGACTTCACCGTTGGAAGGTTCGGCAAAGAATTTTTCCCGTGACAAACATCCAGAACATGCACTGCGTTACCGCATTGCTGATGAATATTTGGATGTCGTGAAAGGATTATGGGACTCCTGGGAAGAAGATGCGTTTACGCGGGATAAAGCCAGCGGGCAATTCTTTGATCCAGAAAAGTTACACACGCTGAATCATCAGGGTGATTTCTTTAAAGTCGCAGGGCCACTGAATATTTCCCGCACCCCACAAGGCAGGCCGATTGTATTCCAGGCGGGTGCCTCTGATGACGGTAAGAAATTAGCCGCACATCATGCCGACGCTATTTTTACCCATCACGATACGCTTGAAGAAGCGCAGCATTTTTATCGGGATGTAAAAGGGCAACTGGAAAACCATGGCCGCCGTGCAGATGATTTAAAAATATTCCAGGGTGTCAGTGTAATTGTCGGCAAAGATGCTGATGACGTAGAAAACCAGTATCAAACCACTGCTGCACTGGTGTCGATATCTGACGCACTGAATTATCTTGGCCGCTATTTTGAACATCACGATTTCAGCCAATACCCTCTCGATGCACCATTCCCGGATATCGGTTCACTTGGGCAGAACAGCTTCCGTAGTACTACCGATGAAATCAAACGTCATGCCCGCGAACGTAACCTGACGCTGCGCCAGGTGGCACTGGAAGCCGCATCACCGCGTCCACGTTTTGCTGGCACCGCCCAGCAAGTGGCGGATGGATTACAGCAGTGGTTCGAAAGCCACGCCGCAGACGGTTTCATCATTCAGGGCGGTACGCCTGATACCTTCACACGTTTTGTTGATGAAGTGGTTCCGGTACTGCAAGCACGGGGCTTATTCCGCAAAGAATATCCAGGCACAACATTGCGGGAAAGTTTGGGTTTGGCAAATCCCGTGAATCAATTTTCGTAACCACATAAAAAAGAGAACACCTGCTATGAAAAAACAATCGCTAATCTTGGCTATCGCTCTGGCTGTTTCATCTGCATCAGCGGCAAGCTGGGCGCAAGAAGTCACCATTAATGGCACGGGCGTAAGCCTGGAAGCCAATAAAACGCCGATTAATACCGTCGTCAATCCAGCGGCGGTTGCACAACTACCAAAAGATTATCGCTTTGCGGTTCCTGGTAAATTCACCGTCGCGGTAGCGGCTCTCAATTCACCCCCTTTAACGGTGTTTGCTGAAGATAACAAAACACTGCTCGGCAGCGAGGTGGATATCGCGCGTCTGGTTGCGGACAGCCTCGGGCTTGAGCTCAACGTGGTACCCACTTCATGGGAAGACTGGCCGCTGGGCGTGACATCGGGCAAATACGATGCGGCCATCAGCAATATCACCGTCACTAAAGATCGCAAACAGAAATTCGACTTTGCGACCTACCGTAAAGACTCCCTCGGCTTCTACGTGAAATCTGACAGTTCGATTAAGAAGCTTGAGAAAGCTGAAGATATCGCCGGGTTGCGCATTATCGTCGGCTCAGGAACAAACCAGGAATCTATCTTGCTGTCGTGGAACGAAGAGAACCTGAAAAAGGGGCTTAAACCCTTCACGCCGGTTTACACCAAAGATGATGCCGCACAAACCCTGGCGTTGCAGTCTGGCCGTGCTGATGCCTTCTTTGGCCCGAATGTCACCGGTGCCTGGAAAGCCGCTCTGACGCAGAAAACCCAATTAGTCGGCACGGTGGATGGTGGCTGGCCGAAAGCGGCACATATCGCCGTCACCCTGAAAAAAGATAGCGGCCTCGTCGAATCGGTGCAAACCGCGCTCAATGGCGTCATCAAGAACGGCGATTACAACAAAGTCCTGAACCGTTGGGGGGAAGGCGTGGAACAAATCCCAGCATCCGAAATTAACCCAGCCGGCCTTGGCGATTAAGGAGCTGAACATGCGCGAACAATTCCGAGATGTTTCACCGGAAGCCCCCGAGCTTCAGCCGATTATTAGCGGGCTGTTTGGTGAGTATGAAGCGCGTTATGGGGATTACTTTTCCCGTGATGCCGAAGTGGAGTTAACCGAATGGTATCTGCCGCCGCAAGGGTTGTTCATTGTGCTGGAGCGTGACGGGGAAATCATTGCCACGGGTGCATATAAACCTTTCGATGAACATACCGCCGAGTTGAAGCGCATCTGGACACATCCCACTTTGCGTCAACAGGGGCTTGCACAACGTATTGTGCGTGAACTGGAAAACAGGGCGCAGTTTGCCGGTTACAGCCATGCATTCCTGACCACCGGTTTTCGCCAACCAGAAGCGGTAAAACTCTATCTGAGTCTCGGTTATCAACCTCAGTTTGATATTCACCGTAACCCAGAAGAATACAGCGTTGCGCCGTTCGATGGGCGCCTGCGCTTTACCAAAGTGCTGGCACTGGCACGTCTGAAAACGGCCTGAGGAATCATGATGACTACACCATCAACCCTACCATCAACCATTAAAGTGGTTCCGGCGCGTTATCCGCTACGCACGCTGGGTGCTGTTGTCGCCCTGTTCGTGCTGGCGATTGTTATCCAGTCAGTGGCGTTTAACCCGCGCTGGGAGTGGAGCGTATTTGCCCGCTGGTTCTTCGACCCCGTCATCCTTGAGGGGTTGGTGCAAACCTTACTGTTGACCCTGATTGGCACCGTTCTCAGCGTCATATTTGGCGGTTTGCTGGCGCTGGCCAGGTTGTCCTCCTCCTGGCTGCTCAATAGCCTGGCCTGGGGGTATATCTGGCTGTTTCGCTCACTGCCACTGATCGTGGTGCTGATCATTCTTTATAACTTCTCGTATCTGTATGACACGCTTTCGATTGGTATTCCGTTTACACAAATTAGCTGGGGAAGCTACCAGACCATTAATGTGCTGGGGCAGTTTTCTACCGCAGTAGTGGGGCTGACGCTGGTACAAAGTGCTTATACCGCGGAGATTATTCGCGGCGGTTTTTTAGGTGTCGATCATGGGCAATATGAAGCCGCGGCGGCATTAGGTTTACCCGCCTGGCGACGTACCGTGCGCATTATTTTACCGCAGGCCTTACGCACTATTTTACCGTCTGGTTTTAATGAAATTATCAGCCTCGCGAAAGGGACGTCGATGGTTTACGTCTTGGCGATGCCGGAGCTGTTCTACACCATTCAGATGATCTACAACCGCACGCAGGAAGTGATTCCGTTACTGATGGTGGGCGCAGTCTGGTATCTGGTTATCACCAGCGTGTTGTCACTCATTCAACATCTGGTTGAACGTTGGCTGGCACGTAGTGAAAGACGCTCGGCGATTAATCAACAAAGCCATGCTCGTCATCCATCTTCACGTCAGCCCGTGCTGCAAACTCAGGAGATCGTTCATGTCCCTATCCCATAATCCAAACGGCCAGACGGGGCATATCTCGATTACCGGTGTCAGCAAATATTTTGGCCGCCATAAAGCGCTGGATAACATCTCGCTTGATCTGAAACCTGGCTCGGTGACAGTTATTCTGGGGCCTTCGGGCTCCGGTAAATCCACCTTGCTGCGTGCCATTAATCATCTTGAGCGCGTTGATGAAGGCTTTATCCAGATTGATGGCGATTACATCGGCTATCGCCAGGCGGGGGACAAACTGTATGAACTGAAGGAAAAGGAGATCCTGCGCCAGCGCGTGAACGTAGGCTATGTGTTCCAGAACTTTAACTTGTTCCCGCATCTCACGGTGTTGGAAAACCTGATTGAAGCACCGATTGCCCACAAACAGCTCAATCGTAAACAGGCGATTGAGCAAGCTTATGAACTGCTGGATGTCGTTGGGCTGCGCAATAAAGCGGATGCCTGGTCACGGCATCTTTCCGGTGGGCAACAGCAGCGTATTGCTATTGCCCGTGCACTGGCATTGCGTCCACGGGTGATGCTATTTGATGAGCCGACTTCCGCACTCGACCCGGAGCTGGTGGGGGAAGTACTGGATGTGATTAAGAAATTAGCCCGTTCGGGTACCACGCTGGTGGTGGTGACGCACGAAATTGGTTTTGCCCGGGAAGTGGCGGATAACGTGGTGTTTATGGTGGACGGGAAGATTGTTGAGCAAGGTAGCAGCGATGAGGTGCTTAACCATCCGCAACATTCACGAACGCGTCAGTTTTTATCTAAGGTTCTTTCTTAAGGAGCAGGCATGAAATTTGTCCCACTGGCGCTATTGATGATGAGTACCACGCTGTATGCACAGGGAAATCTGGATCTCAAAGCGAATGAACAACCCATCCATGCTGTGAAAGACCCGCAGGCTATCAGCAAAATTCCGCAGGACTATAAGTTTGTTGAGCCGGGAACGCTAACGGTGGCTATCTCGGCACTCAACTCGCCGCCGCTGGCACTGCTGGCGAGTGATAACCGCACCAGGATCGGCAGTGATCCTGATATTGCGCGTTTGCTGGCCGACAGTTTAGGGCTAAAACTCAAACTGGTGCCGACCGCCTGGGAGGATTGGCCTTTGGGGATTACCTCTGGCCGCTACGATGTGGCACTGGTGAATATTGCCGTGACCGAGCAGCGTAAAACGAAATTCGATTTCGCGACTTATCGAGTTGATTCGTTGGCGTTTGCGGTAAAATCTGACAGCCCGATTCAAAAAATCAGTGGGCCAGCAGACGTCGCAGGTTTACGTATTATTTTAGGTTCTGGCACAAATCAGGAAAAAATCCTGTTGGGTTGGAATGAAATAAATGAACGTGAAGGGCGCAAAGCCGCACAACCGATTTATCTGACTGATGACGCATCTGGCAATTTGTATATTCAGGCGGGGCGTGCGGATGCCACTTTCGGCCCGCAAAGTGTGGCAGCCTATAAAGCTGCGCTCACCGGGACCACGCGGGTTGTCGGGTTGGGGCCGAAAAAAGCCTATGTCGCCACCACCACTAAAAAAGGCAATGGGCTGGTTTATGCGCTGCAAGCGGCACTGGATGGTGCGGCAAAACGCGGTGAATACCAGCAAGTGCTGGACAGATGGGGAGAAAAGGGCGAAGAAGTGGCTACGTCTGAGGTGAATCCGCCAGGGATTACCTATCCGTAGCGATTTCCGGTTAAGCCAAAAGGACTTGGCTTATAAACCCATGAATATCGTCCAGCGCCTGCTCGCGTGCCAGCGGCGCATTGTCGATAATCAGCTGATCCGAATACCCGTTTAGCAACGCGCTAAGCTGGCGGGTCACCCGCCCGACATCGGTCTGGCGAAACACGCCGCTCTCAATGCCGGTTTCAATAATGCTTGCCAGCAATGCATCCCACTTTTCGGTCAGCGTCAGGGCAAGATCGGCATACACCTTGTTATGTACCGCCAGCCGCCACAACGAACCGTACAACTCCCAAACGGCATCGGCGCGGTCAGGCAAATAATCTTCGATGAAAATATTCAAGCCTTGTTCTGGCCCCACGGCGCGCGTCTTTTGGCTAAAGGCTTCCAGCTCCGCAACCATAAAGCGTTCAAACGCTGCGATGCACAGCGTCTGCCAGTCGGGGAAATAGTGATAAATATGGCTACGGGCGATACCCACTTGTTCGGTGAGTTCGCGGGTCGTCACTTTTTCTACCCCTTTATCCGTGAACAGCCTGATCGCGGCATCAAGAATATTCTCTTTTAGAACAGACGTTTTTTCTTTCATCCCGGTACCTTCGTTGACTTTGAGCAAGTGCTCAAATAGAATCTTTTCATTCTTGAGCAACCGCTCAAGAATAACAATCTAAGAATATAAAGTCATGTCTACTTGTCAGCAAACCGCTCAGCTTAAACCATCGAACGGTGCATTGAATACTTTAAAAAAACTCGCAAAACTCCACAGTAAAAAGCTGGTTGTTACTCTGCTACTGGTGGTCGCCGAGAACGTCGTTTACTTGCTGTATCCGTTAATGGCGGGCTTTGCCATTAATGCCATCATCAACGGGCAATCCCTGCATGCGTTGTTGTATGCGCTGGTGGTTTTCATTATGTGGGCGATAGGTGCTGCACGCCGCAGCATGGACACACGCACCTTCGCCAGAATTTACGCAGGCCTTGCGGTGCCGGTTATCCTGGAACAGCGTAAAAACGATCATAGCCATTCGACGATCGCTGCACGTGTGACGTTGTCACGTGAATTTGTCAATTTCTTCGAAACACATCTGCCGCTGCTGATGACTTCGCTGGCGTCGATCATCGGCGCAGTTGTGATGCTGTTAACCATTGAGTTCTGGGCGGGCGTGGCTTGCCTGGCGGTGATGGTTTTCTTCGCACTATTCCTGCCCAGCTATACACGCAAGAATGAATTGCTGTACGAGAAACTGAACGACCGGCTGGAAAAAGAGGTGGGTTTTGTCGGCACAGCCTGTGAAAACACGCTCAACAAGCATTACAACTTTTTGGCGCTGGTGCGTATTCGGTTGTCTGACCGTGAAGCGTACGGTTATCTGGCCATTGGTATTGCCGCAGCGTTCCTGTTCGCTATGACCATTTGGCTTATGACCATGAAAGGGGTTGGGAACGCCGGGCATATTTACTCGGTCATGACGTACATGTGGATGTTTGCCATGAGTCTTGATGACGGCCCATCTCTGCTGGAGAAATACTCGCAGCTTAAAGAGATAGGCAAACGGGTGAATACCGGGCTGGTGGATTAACCGACTTCAGGCAGTGCGCCTGTGGCAATCAGCGCCTGGATAACAATCACGGCGATGCCGCAGGCAAAGACTAAAATCAACAGCGGTTTGCCGCCAGCGACGCGGTAAACCGACTCGGTTTGCTGCTCACGGCTTTTCCACACTAAAAGTGAAGGGATGATCAGCGCCAAAATCGCCAGCGCCACACCGGCATAACCTAACGCCATCACAAAACCTTGCGGATAGAACAGGGCGAAGACCAGCGGAGGCACAAAGGTCATCAGTCCTGTTTGCATCCGGCCTGACGCTTTGCGGCTGCGGTTGAATAAATCGCTCAGGTAATCAAACAACCCCAACGACACCCCTAAGAATGACGTCGCCAACGCAAGATCGGCAAACAGGTGAACTGCCAGCTCAACATGCGGTGAGGCCACCACTTCACGAACCGCCTGCAACAAACCATTCAGACCAGAATGATTGGCTAATAACCCACTGAATACCCCAGAGTCAATCGCCCCCAACGTCGCGACTTGCCAGAAAATATAGGCAACTAACGGGATTGCGCTGCCGATGATAAACACCCAACGCAACTTACGCAGATTCCCGTCCAGGTAACTGACAATACTGGGCACGCTGCCATGGAAACCAAACGAGGTGAAAATCACTGGGATAGCAGAAAGTGCTAAGCCTTTTTCCAGCGGCAATGTCAGCAGATTAGTGTGATGGATATGCGGCATCATCAACGCCAGCATCACCACCAACATAATAATCTTGGCGCTGAACAACACACGGTTGAACATATCCACCATATGTGTGCCGATACAAACAATGCCCCCGGCAACAATAGTGAACAGCAATACGCCAGTAGTGACAGATATCTGGGTTGCGAACCATTGACTGAGGCTGGCTGACAGCAGTTCTCCCGCACCACTGATATACGCCGCAGTTAACGCGTACATCAGGAATAACATACTAAAACCGGTTATCCACTGCCCTGGTTTGCCAAGATAACGGCGGGCGAGAGTGCCAAGGCCGGTATCAGCAGAAACGTGTTGATAAACCTCCACCAATAACAGCGCGGTGTAGCACATCAGCCCCCAAAGACTGACCAACAAAAGCAACGTTACGCCAAAACCCACGCCGGCTGAAGCCAGTGGCATTGCCAGCATTCCTGCGCCAATTGTGGTCCCTGCGACGATAAAGATACTGCCAAGAGTGCGATTCTTCACGCTTCCCTCTAAATTTACGCTTGTTATAACGACATTGTGCCGCGCAGATTAAGGGATTGCAGGGAGTCCGTCAAATGTGGGTTACAAGTGGTGTAATGTTAGCTTTACGATTTAAGGTGGCGGGTTAAAGTGCCCGCAAGCAAACGAGCTAATCCTGGAAATTGGGTGTCTGGGAAATGATGTATTTTCGCTACGCTTAATGCTGTGATGGGCACAAAGAGGGGACGGAAAGAGTGGATAATCTGTTTAAACATTTTCCCGAT
Organism: Buttiauxella sp.; assembly: GCF_035271705.1. Classification (GTDB taxonomy): domain Bacteria; phylum Pseudomonadota; class Gammaproteobacteria; order Enterobacterales; family Enterobacteriaceae; genus Buttiauxella. The sequence continues at coordinate 22,389 of NZ_DATERI010000217.1, read as the reverse complement.
GCAGCAGTGCATCAGGAGGCGGAAACATTCGAAGCATTGCTAAACGCACCCGGCGTAAAAATTGAAAGAATCATTTCTACGGGACAATCCACGCCTCCAGAAACCTGGTACTGCCAGGCCGAGTGCGAATGGGTGATAGTTTTGCAAGGTTCTGCGGGTTTACGCTTTGAACAAGAAGCGCAGATACGGACTCTTTATCCTGGTGATTTTGTCAATATTCCTGCCAACTGCCGTCACCGTGTGGAGTGGACGGATGCGAATACCCCAACAGTTTGGCTTGCGGTGCACTATTTATCCGAGGAATAAGGGCGGATGACGTTTGCGCTTATTCGCCCTACAAAACAAACTTCTGCATTTGTAGGTCGAATAGTCGTGAAGTCTCTGCTGCGTGCTGGCACAGAATGCAGAGTTATTCATCGCAAACGTGCATTCCGGAAAAGAGATTACAGATCTTGCGGATATAGATGGCCTGCGGAACGTCGATATTTTATGGCGTTTATCTGGATGAAAATCGCTATATCTATAAAACTGAATTAATTGATGGGTAATTTGAGATAAGTATTCAATAAATATAATTTACCTATCAATTTTAGTACTTATCCTATTGATTACTTGACTTTTCATTCGTCGATGGTGACATTGCTACGTCCTGAACGGGCGCATGTTAACAAGAATCCTAATAGATTCTTGCGCGTATTTTTTTATTTAAAATTAGAAATTGCATTAATCGACTATTACATTGCTTAACTATTAAATTACTTAACTACAAGGATTTGTTTGGATGAAAACCAAAAATTTATTTCTGTCTGCCGTTGTTTTGACCGCTTTACTGCTCAGTGGCTGTGCCAGCGTCCCATTGGCTCCAGAGCCAGAGTCCATCGCCGCGAAAGCATTCCCTGCACCGGAGCAGAATAAAGCTGGATTATATATTTATCGCGACAGTTTCGTGGGTAAAGCACTCAAGAAAGATCTCTATGTTGATGGAAAATGTATTGGTGAAACTGCGGATAGAACCTTTTTCTATATGCAAGTAACCGGCGATCAGACTCACAAGGTTTCAACTGAGTCTGAATTTTCAGCAAATGATCTGTCTTTGTTCATGAAAGCCGGGAAAAATTACTTTATCAGGCAATATATTAAAATGGGCGCATTCGTTGGTGGTGCGGGTGTAAGTGAATCAACTGAAACCGAAGGCACACGCGTTGTCTCTAAACCAGAAGTCCGCATGGCCAAACAAGGCCACTGCGATAACTGAGTGAGTAATATTTCAAATACACACGTGTAACACCGAGGAATAAGGGCGGATGACGTTTGCGCTTATTCGCCCTGCAAAACCCGTTAACTCGGTTATCGTAGGGCGGATAAGTGCTGCGTCATCCGGCTGTTATTTCTGCTCTTTTTTCCCCGCCAGATTCAGCGTTGGCGTCTCATTAAAGAAGTTCCACGGTTTCAGCAGCGTGTGAACCCATTCCGTTGGCATGATTGGCCACTCTTCGGCGCGGGCGACGTGAGTGGTGCCGGTTGTCATCCAGACCACATCATCCTGGTTATCCAGCGTCTGATTATCTTTGCTGTACTGGCCAAGACCGGTGTCGTGCGCCGAACGGTTCGGGTATTTGCCTTCCGGATAACGTTCTTCAGGGTTGTAACGTGTCACCCACAGTTGTTTATCCATAAAACTCAGGCGGTTATAAATCCACTCATCCGGGGCGAACTTCGCGCCGGACGCCACCGGATGCGTGCCGCCTGCAAACGGAATGATTTGGTACGAAACCGGATTGCCCATTTTGTTCTCTTTACTGGTGTTACTCAGTAAACGAATGGTACCTGGGTCAAACTTCTGTGCCGCTTCCTGCTCAGTACTAATATCGTGCTGGTTGATTTGCATAGTACTGGTGCGCGGGCCGCCAGCGGTGTTCGGTTTCACTTCCGGGTCGAGTGCGACCAGTTTGTTGTTCTCACCATCTACATCCATATCCAGGCGGAAGTTGTAGATATGTTGGTGCGTGGTGCCAACAATATTGTGGTCGATAAGCGTGCCGTATTGGGTGTCGTCTTTGGCGGTTTCATCGTGCATGGTTTTGGCTTTCACGCCTTTCACCGCTTCAATACCGGTTGCGCCAGCATCAATGCCGATGGTGCCGTTCTGGTGGAATACCCAGTCAAAGATGTAATCGTAGTTACCCACGGTACTGACCCAACGCACCACCAATTCCCGACGTTCGGTACTGATATTCGGTTGCCCCATTTCCTGATGTTTATATTCAGGCCCTGCGTAGCGCTCAAATACCGCAACCGCGTGTGGGATGGTGGTCGGTTTCCCGGTGTAATCAGCAATAGTTTCATCCAGCAAAACCGCATTCACTGGCGCATCTTTGCCGCGAGCTAGAGGGGATGTCAGCGTACCCATGCCGTAATCACCCGCATCCAGATAAGCTTTGAAATACCAGCCAACATCAGGGTCACCATAAGGGACAATCATGCCGCCGAGAGACCCTTCGTACATCACTTTGCGTTTGTTGCCGTTGTCGTTATAAGTCACGGTCGAAAGAATCGGCCCGACGCGGGAGTTCAGGCGCAGGTGGAAATCCCAGTTCTGCCAGTGAATGGTATCGCCAGTAATGGTGTAGTTTTTGCCTTCTGGCTCAACAATTTCTAACGGCTTAACCGTCGGCGCTACGCGGTCACGGCCATCAAACGGACGCGGATTCATCGGCACCGGGATCACCTGGCCTTCTTCAATCTTGATGATTTTCTTCTGCTCAAGATCAACCACGGCGACAAGGTTTTCAATCGGATGCGCCCAGTAGTTGCCATCGCCCGTATCAAGATAACTCACCACTTTCAGCAGGCGCTGGTTATGTTCCAGGCCATCTTTACCATCAAAGAAGCCCACCGTCAGCGGGGTGGTAATCACTTTGGTTGGGTCGTCGACACCATGTTTTTTCAGCGCTTCAGCGTACTCTTTGCTGCCGTTGATAATGCTCTGTACGCTGAAGAAATCATCGATCAAGACCATGCCATGTGCGCCTTCAATCGGTGTCCATGACACCACTTTACCGGCGTCCAAATCCACCACACCTTCAACGATATGAATCCCGTCGAGCATAATCACATCCGCCTGACGAGGTGCTGTCACCGCCTGGCCGCTCATCACGAACTGCCAAACCTGGTCTTTCGGTGGCTCGTGCAGGGATATTTCAGTAAAACGCGTCCCGCTTTTAAAGTCCGGAGCGGCCTGAACAATCGACACCGCTTTTGATATTTCATCTGCGGTTAATGAATTAAGTGGATGCGGCTTTTTCTCAACTGCGAAAGTTTGATCCAGACCAGACTGGAAAACCTCGTTAATAAAGCCTTCAGAAATATATGCCTTCTTATTTTTGAAGATAATCGGCACTTGTAGCTGTAATGTTTTGCCATTCACTATCGCCGATTTGGTATTGGGTTTTACTTTCACAAACGCACCATCTTTAACGATGGTGTACATCTGTGCATAGCCATCCCACTGAATATCAGCACCAAACTCCGTCAGAGTTTTTTCCATCGGCACCATCTTAGCGGCGTTGCTGTGGGCAAGGGCGCCTGAAGATGTCAGGAGTGCGATGGCTAAAGCCAGGGCTTTCTTTCCGGTTGTTAAATTCATGAAATTCTCACTCTTGGCTGATGTAATTTATTGTTGTGTGTTGACAAAAAGGCATGAATTCAAAATAACAACTTCTGCGACAAGAGATATTGTGCTGCTTGCCAACTTGTTTGTTGGCCTTGCCAAATTAAGGGTGGATGACGCTATGCTTATCCACCCTACACAAAACTCCGGCCATTCTTAGGTCGGATAAGCGTTACGTCATCCGACAAAAATGCTTAATTCCTGCGCGCAACCAGCGTCAAAATGGAATATAACGCCACAGACTGGTTGTCCTGATTTAGGACTTCTACCGCCCATTCCACGACGCCGACTGGCTTATCTTCTGCGGTTTTCTGTGGCTTGGCCGTTTTGCGTTTACAGGTCAGGCGCACTTGCAGGGTATCGCCGATTTTCACCGGTTCGATAAAACGCAAGTTTTCCATGCCGTAGTTGGCGATAACAGGCCCCACACCTGGGTCAACAAACAGCCCCGCTGCGGCAGAAACCACAAAGTAGCCGTGTGCCACGCGCTCACCAAAGAACGATTCTGCCGCCCCGATTTTATCGACGTGGGCATAGAAATGGTCGCCACTGAGGTTGGCAAAATTCACAATATCGGCTTCGGTAATGGTGCGCCGTGCCGTCAGCAGACTTTCGCCAATCTGTAACTCCTCGAAGTGCTTACGGAAAGGGTGAACGGCATCCTCTTTCACAGCCGCCCCGTAGCTCCACTGTTTACTCACCGCCGCAAGCATTGATGGGCTACCCTGAATCGCCGTACGTTGCATGTAATGTTTCACCGCACGCAAGCCACCGAGTTCTTCGCCACCCCCAGCACGCCCTGGGCCGCCGTGTACCAGCATTGGTAATGGCGAACCGTGGCCGGTAGATTCCACCGATGATTCTTGATTCAGCACCTGAATACGTCCATGCGCCCGCGCAGCACCCAAAATAAACTGGCGCGCAATATCGCCATTAGCTGTCACCAGCGTCCCCGCAAGGCTCCCCTGGCCGGCACGCGCCAGCGCCATTGCGTGTTCCGCATTTTGATAAGGCATTACGGTGGCAACGGGGCCGAAAGCTTCCAGTTCGTGAACCGCAGGGGTTTCATCCGGTTGTTGGCACAGCAACAGCGTCGGTGGGAAAAATGCCCCAGCGCGAGTGGTATCGGCCTGGCCGCCAACCACCACTTTGCAACCAGCGTTAATCAACTGCTGCACTTTGCTTTGGACATCATCACGCTGTTCAATGCTGACCAAAGCGCCCATCTTCACGCCTTCCTGAGCGGGGTCGCCGGGCTGGATTTTGGTAAGTTTTGCCTGCAATGCTTGTGTGACGCTTTCCAGTTGCGCCTGTGGAACCATGATGCGGCGAATAGCGGTACATTTTTGCCCAGCTTTTGCCGTCATTTCGCGCACCACTTCACGGATAAACAGTGCAAATTCAGGCTGTTCTGGGGTGATATCTTCCCCCAGTACACAACAGTTCAAGGAATCGGCTTCCATGGTGAAGGGTATTGAACGGGCAATAATATTAGAGTGACAACGTAACTTTTGACCGGTACTGGCAGAACCGGTAAATGTCACCACATCCTGCTCGTCGAGCAAATCAAACAGGTTAGCCACGCCGCCGCAAATCAGGCTGATGGCACCATCCGGCACCAGCCCTGAATCAACAATCGATTTCACCATTGCGTGCGTTAACTGGGCGCTCGCGGTACCAGGTTTGATCATGGCAGGCATACCGGCAAGCCACGTCGGAGCCAGTTTTTCCAGCATTCCCCAGCACGGGAAGTTAAACGCATTGATGTGTAACGCCATGCCGGACTTAGACGTCAGCACATGGCGGGCGGCAAATCCACCTTGTTTCGACAGCGGGATCATTTCGTCTTCTGGCCACAACACGTCATCCGGCAATTCGCGGTTCCCCATGCCCGCATAAGCGAACAGGGTGCCGATACCCCCTTCAATATCCACCCAGCTATCTGCTCGCGTTGCACCTGTCTGATATGAAATGGCGTAAAACGATTCTTTATTGGCCAACAGATGTTTCGCTACCGCTTTGATCATGGCGGCGCGTTGCACAAAGGTCATCTCGCGTAATGCAGTACCACCGTTGTCGATGGCGTAACGGCGGGCGTGCGCCATATCCAACCCTTCACTCGTCACCTGATACAGTGCTTCGCCGCTAATTGCATGATTTATCGTGCGTTCTTTGCCGTGTCCCATCACCCAAAAACCTGACAGATAACTTGTTAACTGTTGCATTTCGCACTCCACTAAGAATTACGTTTAATTGCATCAATGGTTGATTTGTGAATCATAAAAATCAAGATGTAATTTAATAATATATTAACAATGTGATTTGGCGTGTTTTTCGGTATTTTTTCATGCATATGAATAATAAGTAATAATTGATATTTATCGTGATAATGCTCACAAAGTATGTGTGATAATTTTGGTGTTTTAGTTAACTTGTCTGTAACTTTTAATCATCAAGTGATTCGCAAAACCGTAATTATCGAATCTTTTTTGAATCATAAAAGGTGATGACGTGACTGAACAACACCGCTTTGATGAGCGAATCGCACAGGAAATTGCGATTGAAGCGCAGGATTGGATGCCGGACGAATACCGCAAAACGCTGATCCGCCAGATTGGGCAACACGCCCATTCCGAGATTGTGGGCATGCTGCCGGAAGGTAACTGGCTGACCCGCGCACCGAGTCTGAAGCGCAAAGCCATTTTGTTAGCCAAGGTGCAAGACGAAGCTGGACACGGGCTTTATCTGTATAGCGCCGCGGAAACACTCGGCTGCGCACGAGAAGACATCTACCAGAAGATGCTCGACGGCAAGATGAAATACTCCTCCATCTTCAATTACCCCACGCTCAACTGGGCGGATATTGGCGTGATCGGCTGGTTGGTCGATGGCGCGGCGATTGTTAATCAGGTCGCTCTGTGCCGTACCTCTTACGGCCCGTATGCCCGTGCGATGGTGAAAATCTGCAAAGAAGAGAGCTTCCACCAGCGCCAGGGTTTTGAAGCCTGCAACGTGCTGGCTCAGGGTAGCGAAGAGCAACGCCAGATGTTGCAAGACGCCATCAACCGTTTCTGGTGGCCTGCGTTGATGATGTTTGGCCCGAACGATGACAACTCACCGAATAGCGCCCAGAGCCTGGCCTGGAAAATCAAACGTTTTGGTAATGACGAGCTGCGCCAGCGCTTTGTGGATAACACCGTGCCGCAAGTTGAAATGCTTGGCATGACGGTACCGGACGACGGTCTGCACTGGAACGACACCACCGGGCATTACGAATTCAGCGAAATTGACTGGCACGAATTTAATGAAGTGATCGCAGGACGCGGGCTGTGCAACGAAGAGCGGCTGGCCGCCAAACGCAAAGCCTGGGAAGAGGGCACTTGGGTACGAGAAGCCGCCCTGGCTTACGCCGAAAAACAACACGCCCGCAACGTCGCGTAAAGGAGAATGTTATGAGCAAAGTTCACTGGCCGTTATACGAAGTGTTTATCCGCAGCAAACAGGGTTTGTCCCATCGTCACGTCGGCAGCTTGCACGCCGCTGATGAACAAATGGCGCTGGAAAACGCTCGGGATGCCTACACCCGCCGCAGTGAAGGCTGCTCAATCTGGGTGGTGAAAGCGAGCGAAATCGTTGCTTCCCAGCCTGAAGAACGCGGTGCCTTTTTTGATCCGGCGGAAACAAAAATTTATCGCCACCCGACGTTCTACACCATCCCTGATGGCATCGAGCACATGTGAGGCGCGAAATGACTTATTCCCCATTAACCACCTACACCTTGCGTATCGGCGACACCTGCCTGGTGCTGGCACAGCGCTTAACGGCGTGGTGTGGACACGCGCCGGAGCTGGAGATTGACCTGGCGCTGGCCAATATCGGCCTGGATTTACTCGGCCAGGCGCGCAATTTCCTCACCTATGCCGCCGAACTTCAGGGCGAAGAGTTTGATGAAGACAAACTGGCATTTGGCCGCGACGAACGTCAGTACCGCAATGTGTTACTGGCAGAGCAACCGAACGGCGATTTTGCCGACACCTTGATGCGCCAGTATCTGCTGGATGCCTGGCATGTGGTGCTGTTTGAGCGCCTGGCTGCCAGCCGCGATGCACAGCTTGCCGCCATTGCCGCGAAAGCCATCAAAGAAGTGCGTTATCACTTGCGATTCAGCCGTGGTTGGTTGGTTCGCTTAGGCAACGGTACCGAATTATCCCAGCAAAAAATGCAGCACTCGCTGAACAAACTGTGGCGTTTTAGCGGTGAAATGTTTGAAGCCGACGAGCTGGAAATCAGCCTCGCAGAACTTGGCATCGCGGTGGACCCACGCACGCTGCGTGCGGCCTGGGAAGCAGAAGTATTCGGTGGTCTGCTTGAGGCAACGCTGGTTAAACCGCAGGAAGCGCAATATCGCACGGGCGGTAAACAGGGGCTGCACACCGAACATCTCGGACCGCTGCTGGCAGAAATGCAGTATCTGCAACGCGCGTACCCCAATCAGCAATGGTAGTGAGGTAAAGATGCAAACTCTCGATGTGGTTGAACCGGCGCAAACTCGCGAAGTATGGCGCATTCTCGGGCAAATCAGCGACCCTGAAATCCCGGTGCTGACCATCACCGATCTCGGTATGGTGCGCAGCGTTCACCATCGGGCTGACGGCTGGCACATTGGTTTCACGCCAACCTATTCGGGCTGCCCGGCCACCGAGTTTCTGCTCAAGGCGATTAATGAAGCGATGGAGAAAGCGGACCTTCATCCGGTGCACATTGAACAGATGCTGCACCCGGCGTGGACTACCGACTGGATGACGCCTGCGGCCAAAACACGTTTGCGTGAATACGGCATCAGCCCGCCACAAGGGCACGCTTGCCACGCTACATCAGCCGCGGTAGACGTGAGTTGCCCGCGCTGCGGCAGTGTGCATACCTCGCTGATTAGTGAATTCGGATCGACGGCCTGCAAAGCGTTATATCGCTGCGATAGCTGCCGTGAACCCTTTGATTACTTTAAATGTATTTGAGGTTGCCATGACAACGTTTCATTCGCTAACGGTGGCGCGCATTGAGCAGGAAACTCCTGAAGCGGTTGCCATCACTTTTGCAGTACCTCCAGATTTGCAGGCACATTACGCTTTCAAACCCGGCCAGCATTTGACCCTGAAAACGCGACTGGGTGGCGAAGAGTTACGCCGCTGCTACTCCATTTGCCGCGTCGAACAGCCAGGTGAGATTTGTGTGGCGGTGAAAGCCATCGACGGCGGGCGCTTTTCCCAGTACGCGCTGACCGACTTAGTGGCAGGAACGGCGATGGACGTGATGATCCCGCAGGGGATATTTGGTTACCAGCCGCAACCGGCTACCACAGGCAACTATTTGGCCCTGGCGGTCGGTTCTGGCATCACGCCAATGCTCGCTATTGTTAGCGCCACACTGGCCACTGAGGCGAACAGCCGCGTGACGCTGGTTTATGGTAACCGTAGCAGCCGCAGCATGATGTTCCGCCAGGCGCTGGCAGACCTGAAAGACCGCTACACGCAGCGTTTGCAGCTTATCTATCTGTTTAGCCAGGAAGTGCAGGAAAGCGAACTGCTCAGTGGGCGACTCGACGGCGCGAAAGTCAAAGCGCTGGGTGACCATCTGCTGGATGTAAAAGGCTTTGATCGGACCTTTATTTGTGGCCCACAGAACATGATGCAGGAAACCGAGGCCGCGCTGCTTGCAATGGGCGTCGCAAAAGAAGCCATTTTCATCGAACACTTCAACACACCTGGCACGGCACCGAGCCGCGAGCGCCGGGAGCAGGCCGCCGGAAAAGTGGTGACCCTGCGCCTGGACGGGCGTGAGCGCAAAATTACCCTCGACTCCCACGACGAAAGCATTCTCGACGCGGCATTGCGCCAGGGCGCGGATCTGCCCTACGCCTGTAAAGGCGGCGTGTGCGCCACTTGTCGCTGCAAAGTGGTGAGTGGTGAAGTGGAAATGGGCGTCAATTACAGCCTCGAGCCAGATCAACTGGCGGCGGGTTACATCTTAAGTTGCCAGTCACTGCCCAAAGGCAATGACGTGGTAATCGACTTTGACGCACAGGGGCTTTGATGAACGAACTGATAAGTTGCCAAAAAAATCGCGTGTTGACGCTGACGTTAAATCGCCCGGAGGCGCGCAACGCCCTGAACAATGCGCTACTAGAGCAACTTGCGCAGGCGCTTGAGCAAGCCCAAAACGATGACAGCATTGGCGCGGTGGTGGTCACCGGTAACTCACGGTTTTTCGCCGCCGGAGCTGACCTCAAAGAGATGGCCAGCCGCGATATGCCCGCGACCTTAAACGACCCGCGCCCGCAGCTTTGGGCACGTATCGAACGTTTCCCTAAACCGTTGCTGGCCGCCGTAAACGGTTATGCACTGGGTGCCGGCTGCGAGCTGGCAATGCTTTGCGACATCGTGTTGGCCGGGGATAACGCCAGTTTCGGGCTACCGGAAATCACCCTGGGCATCATGCCGGGGGCTGGCGGCACACAACGACTGATTCGTAGCGTCGGTAAAGCACTGGCCTACCGCATGGTATTGACTGGCGAGACGATTAACGCCGGACAAGCGCAGCAGGCTGGGCTGGTTGCTGAAGTCTGCCCGGCGGCGCTGACGCTGGAGTACACCCAAAAACTGGCCGCTCGCATCGCACAACATGCGCCGTTGGCATTGCAGGCGGCAAAAACCGCGCTGCGCCAGGCGCACGAGGTTTCTCTTACTCAGGGCTTACAGCAAGAGCGCCAGCTTTTTACGCTGCTGGCGGCAACCGAAGACAGGCAGGAAGGCATCGCCGCATTCCTCGAAAAACGACCCGCTGCGTTTAAAGGACGATAACCATGAATTTCATTCTTAGCGATGTGCAAAACGGCGTAATGACGCTGACGCTTAATCGCCCTGAACGCCTGAACAGCTTTAACGATGAAATGCACCGCCAGCTGGCTGAGGTTCTTACGCAGGCCGAGCGTGACGACACCATTCGCTGCCTGCTGATTACCGGTGCCGGGCGAGCATTTTGTGCCGGACAGGACTTAAACGACCGTAACGTCGACCCCACCGCTGCAGCACCCGATTTAGGCGCATCAGTAGAAAACTTCTATAACCCGCTGGTTAAACGGCTGGCAAAACTGCCAAAACCGGTGATTGCCGCGGTTAACGGCGTTGCCGCAGGCGCAGGTGCCACGCTGGCATTGGGATGCGACATGGTTATCGCCGCGCGTTCTGCCCATTTTATTATGTCTTTCAGCAAGCTAGGTTTGGTTCCTGATTGTGGCGGTACCTGGTTCCTGCCGCGCCTGGCTGGACGGGCTCGTGCCATGGGTCTTGCGCTCATGGGCGATAAACTCAGTGCGGAGCAGGCGCAACAATGGGGCATTATCTGGCAAGTGGTTGATGACGAATCATTAAGCGACACCGCCCAACAGCTCGCCACGCATTTTGCCAGCCAACCGACGTTTGGCCTCGGTTTGGTGAAGAAAGCGCTGTATGCCTCGGAAACGAACACCCTCGATACGCAACTGGATCTGGAGCGTGATTACCAGCGTCTGGCAGGGCGCAGCGACGATTATCGCGAAGGGGTGTCGGCATTTCTGGCAAAACGCCCTCCGGTGTTTAAGGGGAAATGATGATGCTGACTCCACATTCAGTTATCGCCGTGATTGGCAGCGGAACCATGGGCGCAGGTATTGCTCAGGTTGCCGCTCAAGCGGGGCACCCGGTCAGAATTTATGACATCCAGCCAGGCGCTGCGGCGCGTGCCATTGATGGTATCGCTACGGCACTGAGCGCTCGGGTTACGAAGGGCAAGCTTTCTGAAACCGACAAAAATGCCACCGTTAACCGTTTAGTGGCGGCACAGAGTGTTAATGAACTGGCGGATGCGGCACTGGTGATTGAAGCCGCCGCCGAACAAATTGATATCAAACAGGCGATTTTTCGCGAACTCGCCACGGTTTGTTCGCCCGATACGATTTTCGCCAGTAACACCTCGTCAATTTCCATTACCGCGATTGCCAGCGGCGTAGAACATCCACAGCGCGTTGCGGGGCTGCATTTCTTTAATCCGGCTCCGGTGATGAAACTGGTGGAAGTGGTGAGTGGGCTGGAGACCGCGCCCGCGGTGCTCGAAAGCCTGACTGGGCTTGCGTTACGCTGGGGGAAACAACCTGTGCGTTGCCACTCCACACCAGGATTTATTGTCAACCGCGTCGCCCGTCCTTTTTATGCTGAAGCGTGGCGTGCACTGGAAGAACACGTTGCACCGGCAGGCGTGATTGATGCGGCACTGCGCGACTGTGGCGGCTTCCCAATGGGGCCGCTTGCGCTGACGGATTTGATTGGCCAGGACGTTAACTTTGCCGTCACCTGTTCGGTGTTTAACGGCTTCTGGCAGGAGCGACGTTTTTTACCGTCGCTGATTCAACAAGAACTGGTACTTGGCAAACGTCTGGGCAAGAAAACCGGGCAGGGTGTCTATAGCTGGCCGCTCAACGAATCCTTACCCTATATGCCACTGCAACCTGCCAGTGCTGGCGCCGAGCATATCCAACCCCATGGTCGCGCAGCATGGCTGAAGAATACTGATTCAAGTGACGGTGTCACCGATTCATTCCTCGAACTCGATGACGTTTGGGTGCAAGTCACGCAAGGTGAAACGGCGACTCAACTGGCAAAACGACTGCAACGGCCAGTGGTATTGCTGGATTTGGTCAACGATTGGCAGCGCTCACCGTTAGTGGTACTGGCGCAAGCCGCAGGTAACACCGCAGAACAAACCGGCAAAGCGATTCGTTTCTTCCAGCAGCAGGGCAAACAGGTGCTGATGATTAACGATTACCCTGGCATGTTGGTCTGGCGCACGGTGGCGATGTTGGCCAATGAAGCGTCAGACGCGCTGCAAAAAGGGGTGGCAAGCGAACAGGACATTGATACCGCCATGCGCCTGGGGGTGAATTACCCGCATGGCCCGCTGGCGTGGGGGGCGGAACTCGGCTGGCAGCACGTGCTGCGCCTGATGGAAAACTTGCAACAACATTACGGCGAGGAGCGCTATCGCCCGACATCACTGCTGCGTCAACGCACACTTCTGGAGACTCAACATGAGCATTAATGCATGGGCCCACGCCCGGGAAATGTACGCCCGCGACAACTGTGCGCAGCAGATGGGTATTGAACTCCAGGAGATGGGTGAAGGCTTTGCGCGCCTGACGATGACCGTTACTGAAGCCATGCTCAATGGCTACCAGACCTGCCACGGCGGGCAACTGTTTACGCTCGCTGACACCGCATTTGCCTACGCCTGCAACAGCCAGGGGCTGGCGGCTGTGGCATCCGGTTGCAGCATCGATTTTGTCCGTCCTGGCCTTGTTGGCGACACGCTAACCGCAGTGGCACAGGTGCGCACTCAGGGGCGGCTAACGGGCGTGTATGACATTGAAATTATTAATCAAGACGAGAAAACGATAGCGCTGTTTCGTGGGCGTTCGCACCGTATAGGCACAACTGTTTCCGGAGCCAAACTATGAATGACGCATTTATCTGTGACGGTGTAAGAACGCCCATTGGCCGTTACGGTGGCGCACTTTCTTCCGTGCGTGCCGACGATCTGGCGGCCATTCCACTCAAAGAACTGATGGCGCGTTACCCGAATCTGGACTGGAACGCGGTAGACGATGTGCTGCTGGGCTGTGCAAATCAGGCGGGGGAAGATAACCGTAACGTGGCGCGGATGGCGACGCTGTTAGCCGGTCTGCCGCAAACGATTTCTGGCACCACCATTAACCGCCTTTGTGGTTCGGGTCTTGACGCTTTAGGTATGGCGGCACGGGCCATTAAAGCCGGTGACGCCGCGTTAATGATTGCCGGTGGCGTGGAGTCAATGTCTCGGGCGCCGTTCGTGATGGGCAAGGCAACCACACCTTTCCAGCGTCAGGCAGACATGTTTGATACCACAATCGGCTGGCGTTTTGTGAACCCGCTCATGGCTGAACACTTTGGAACTGACAGCATGCCCGAAACGGCAGAAAATGTAGCTGAGTTGTTAAGCATTAGCCGTGAAGATCAAGATGCTTTCGCGTGGCGTAGCCAGCAACGCGCAGAGCAGGCGCGTCAAAATGGCATCCTGGCGCAGGAAATCGTACCGGTAGTGCTGAAGGGTAAAAAAGGGTCGGTGATGGAAGTTCGCGAAGATGAGCATCCTCGCCCTGAAACAACCTATCAACAACTTAATGGACTGAAAGCGCCGTTCCGCAAAAACGGGGTGATCACCGCAGGTAATGCTTCTGGGGTGAACGATGGTGCCGCAGCACTGATTATTGCCAGCGAAGCGGCTAGCCGTCGCCACGGTTTAACACCAAGAACCCGCATTGTGGCAATGGCAACCGCGGGTGTTGAACCCCGTCTGATGGGACTCGGGCCAGTCCCTGCCACCCGCAAGGTGTTGGAGCTGGCTGGGCTGTCTATCAACGATATGGATGTTATCGAACTCAATGAAGCCTTTGCCGCGCAGGCGCTGGGAGTGTTACGACAATTGGGGCTGCCTGACGATGCCCCACATGTTAATCCCAACGGTGGTGCGATTGCGTTAGGTCATCCATTGGGCATGAGTGGAGCCCGACTGGCGCTAGCCGCCAGCCACGAACTGCATCGCCGCAATGGACGTTTCGCCCTTTGTACGATGTGTATCGGTGTTGGCCAGGGCATTGCCCTGATCCTTGAGCGTGTGAGTTAATCAACCCTGCGAGTACCCTATAATGATAAACACAACAACAAAGCTGGAACCGATTGAAACCGCGTCAATTGATGAGCTGCAGGCGTTACAAACGCAGCGTATGAAATGGACGCTTAACCACGCCTACAACAACGTACCGATGTATAAACGCAAATTCGATGCGGTAGGTGTACATCCTAATGATTTCAAAGAGCTGAATGATATTCGCCTCTTTCCCTGCACCACAAAACAGGATTTGCGCGATAACTATCCGTTTGACACCTTTGCGGTGCCGATGGAACAAGTCGTACGTATCCATGCGTCATCTGGCACCACCGGTAAGCCAACGGTGGTGGGTTATACGCAAAAAGACATTGATACCTGGGCCGATATTGTTGCTCGTTCGCTACGTGCTGCGGGCACTACGCCAAAAGACAAAGTGCATGTGGCTTATGGTTACGGTTTATTTACCGGCGGCCTGGGTGCGCATTATGGGGCAGAGCGCCTCGGGGCGACGGTTATCCCAATGTCTGGCGGGCAAACGGAGAAACAGGCTCAGCTGATTCGTGATTTCCGCCCGGATGTGATTATGGTGACGCCATCCTGGTGCCTGAATCTGATTGAAGAGCTGGAACGCCAGATGGGCGGGGATGCGCGGGATTGCTCGCTGCGTGTTGGGGTGTTTGGTGCCGAACCGTGGACTCACGCCATGCGCCGCGAAATCGAACGTCGTTTGGGGATAACCGCCCTGGATATTTACGGTCTGTCAGAAGTGATGGGCCCAGGGGTGGCGATGGAGTGCCTGGAAACGACCGACGGCCCGACCATTTGGGAAGATCACTTCTATCCAGAAATCGTCAACCCCATTAGCGGCACGCCGCTGGAAGATGGCGAGCAGGGCGAATTGCTGTTCACTACGCTGACCAAAGAAGCGCTGCCGGTGATTCGTTACCGTACACGTGACCTGACTCGTTTGCTGCCAGGCACTGCGCGTACCATGCGCCGCATGGACCGCATCACCGGACGTTCAGACGACATGATGATCATCCGTGGCGTGAATGTGTTCCCGTCACAGCTCGAAGAAGAGATTGTGAAGTTCGAACACCTTGCGCCGCATTATCAGCTGGAAGTGCATCGCGATGGCCATCTCGACACGCTTTCCGTCAAGGTGGAGCTCAAAGAGAGCAGTTTGCATCTCAGCCAGGAACAACGTTGTTCTGTGTGCCATGAGTTGCGTCACCGCATCAAGTCCATGGTCGGCATTTCGACAGATATCAGCATTGTGAACTGCGGCAGCCTGCCACGTTCGGAAGGAAAAGCGATTCGCGTTTGCGACTTGCGCCAGGCTGCGAATCATTAAAAGACCGTGTGCTTATCCGCCCTACGAATGCAAATTTGTAGGTCGGATAAGCGTAGCGTCGTTGGAAATGTATTCCATAAAAAATCATAGATACAAAAATGTGAATCACATGGGTAATGATATGATTTTTATTATCTTTGCTGTGCTATGTTTGAGGTATTGACGGTTTTAAACGGAATTTTTGTCTGACGATGAGCAACAAACTGGAACAGTTTATTCAGCAGGCGGTCAGCGCCGTTCCCATTAGCGGAACATCGCTGATTGTCTCGTTGTATGGTGATGCGCTGGCGCATCGCGGTGGAGAAATCTGGCTGGGTAGTCTGGCGACAATGCTGGAGTCACTCGGTTTCGGCGAGCGTTTCGTGCGCACCTCGTTATTCCGACTCAACAAAGAGGGCTGGCTTGATGTGGAGCGCGTCGGGCGGCGCAGTTTTTATCGCCTGACCGAGATGGGCCAACGCATGACTCGCCGTGCTGAAGCGAAAATCTATCGTGCCGGCCAACCCGAATGGGATGGCAAGTGGCTGTTGTTACTTTCTGAAGGGCTTGAGAAAAACACCCTGCAACAGGTCAAGAAACAGCTTATCTGGCAGGGGTTTGGCACGCTTGCGCCAAGCCTGATGGCATCGCCGTCGCAAAATCTTGCTGATGTACAAAACTTGCTGCATGAAGCTGGTGTTGCGGATAACGTCATCTGTTTTGAAGCCAGTTCACCGCTTCAGACTTCGGAAACTGCGCTCAAAGCGCGAGTCGAAGAGTGCTGGTTGCTCACGGATAAAAATGAACGCTACGGTGAGTTTATTCATTCGTTTCGCCCGTTACTGCCATTGTTACGTGAAGCGGACGAAAGCGAACTGACGCCGCAGCGCTGTTTCCAGATCCAACTTTTGCTTATCCATTTCTACCGTCGCGTGGTGCTAAAAGACCCACTACTGCCGGATGAATTGCTGCCGCCACACTGGCAGGGGCAAAGTGCGCGCCAACTGTGTATCAACATTTATCAACGTGTGGCACCCGGCGCACTGCTGTTTGTTAGCGAGCATGGAGAAACCTCAGTGGGCGACTTACCGCTGCCAGGAAGCGGTTATTTCCAGCGCTTTGGTGGAATCAACCTGAGTCCGTAAAGGAAAATTATGCCTGTATATCAAATCGATGGGCTAACGCCCGTGGTACCGGAAGACAGTTATGTGCATCCCACTGCCGTATTGATTGGTGATGTGATTATCGGCCATCGGGTGTATATCGGGCCAAATGCCAGCTTGCGCGGCGACTTTGGGTGCATCATCGTCAAAGATGGTGCCAACGTGCAGGATAATTGTGTGATGCACGGTTTCCCGGAGCAGGACACGATTGTTGAAGAGGATGGGCACATCGGTCACGGCGCCATTCTGCACGGTTGTTTGATTGGCAAAAATGCGTTGATTGGCATGAATGCGGTGATCCTTGATGGCGCGAAAATTGGCGAAAACAGTATTGTTGGCGCTACAGCGTTTGTGAAAGCGAGAGCTGAGTTTGGCGCCAATCAAATGATCCTCGGCAGCCCGGCTAAATTCGTGCGTGAGTTACGTGCGGATGAACTGGAGTGGAAAAAGCAGGGGACGCGGGAATATCAGGAACTGGTTATTCGTTGCCAACAAACGCTGCATCCGGTTGAACCGTTGCGTGAAGTTGAAGCCAATCGCCACGAAAAAACCATGGGCAGCGCCCACCGACCAAAATCCTCGAAGTGAACCCTCAGCAGGGAAACGTGCATTTTCATACGTTTCCCTCGCTAATCAATCATTGCCAGCGTTTACGGTATTCCCCAGGGGATACGCCAAAACGTAACTTAAACGCGGTCGAAAAATGGCTGTGATCAGTGAATCCCCAGTTATAGCCAATTCCTGCCAGTTTCTCGGTGACGCTTGCGGTGCGCAGGGCTTGTGCGCATAAGTCCAGACGGCGGTTTTTAATGTATTGCGCCACGACCAGGCCTTTATCGGCGAACATGCGGTACAGACTGCGTACTGACATACCCGCTTCACTGGCAATCCATTCCGGGCGCAGATCTTCCGACTGAATATTGTTATCAATAAGGCCCATCACGCGCTCAAGTTGCTTATCACGGCGGGAGTGCTGGGCATCACGCATCTGCAACACCGGGCGTAGCAGGCAAATAATGGCTTCCATTGCGGCTTCGCTTTCGCAAACATTTAGGGTGGGGTTTTTCATGCTTTCATGCAGCAGGCGCTGACTCATTTTCACCACCGGCATCTCGGCACCCAGCCGTTGCGCACAAGGGAGTTCACCGGAACGCCGGTTTTGCTCAATTAAATGGCGCGGGACCAGCAGGGAAATTTGTTTCGTGGGCTGGGTATAAGTAATGCTACACGGGCGGGAGGCGTCGATAAGGGTGATATCACCGCCGTGCAAGACGGCTTGATGAGTGCCTTGTTCCAGTACTGACTCACCATCAAGTTGAAACACAGTATAAAACCAGGCGTCATTGCTGCGGGCGACTTCATGTTGGGAGCGGAACAGGCGTGAATGGGACGTCTCAACCACGCTCAGTTTCATGGCATTGGCGTGATACTCCAGCAACGTGCCGTGAAATCCTCCGTCCAAAAGTTGCCCAGAGAAAGGGCCGCAGGCGCGGTTGATACTATCGAGCCAATTATCAAAACGCTCGTGATTTGCCGATTCATCCATTGTTCACCTCACCAATTGCACCGAGGGTGCCATGTGTTAATTCATTGTTACAGCTTGCGCGATACGGGGGAAGTTCTTCGCGTCTGGTATATGAATTCACTATAGATAAATTGGGCAACAAAGCGGCAAACAACATCAGCAATTGTGTGGGATGTCACAGGGAACAAAGCAATTGTCAGGCACAGAAAAACCTTTTGCGTCGCCACGGCCTAGACTTCAAACAAGGCCGCTGGCCATTACGATAATAAGGAGAAACTATGTCTGCTAATACTGTTGCTGTGCTCGAGTCGGTTCAATCTTTTCTGAAACGGAATCATGGGCTGTATATTGACGGAAACTGGCAGTCTTCGGGGTCGCCAGCTCGCCTGAGTGTTTATAACCCAGCGGACGGGCAACAAATCGCGACCAGTGCCGATGCCAATGAAGCCGATGTCGATAAAGCTGTCACCTCGGCCTGGCGTGCGTTCACCAGTGGCGTGTGGGCCAATATGTTGCCTGCCGCCCGTGAGCGTATCTTGCTCAAATTTGCCGACCTGGTTGAGCAAAATGCTGAAGAACTGGCGCAGCTTGAAACGCTTGAGCAGGGTAAATCAATCAATATTTCCCGCGCTTTTGAAGTGGGCTGTGCGCTTAACTGGATGCGCTACACCGCAGGGCTGACCACCAAAATAAGCGGCCGCACCTTAGATGTGTCGATTCCGATGCCTGAAGGCGCTCGTTATCAGGCCTGGACCAGAAAAGAACCGGTTGGCGTGGTCGCGGGTATCGTGCCGTGGAATTTCCCGTTACTTATTGGGATGTGGAAAGTGATGCCAGCGTTGGCCGCCGGTTGTTCGATTGTGGTGAAACCGTCGGAAACCACACCGCTGACCCTGCTGCGGGTTGCGGAACTCGCCAGCGAAGCCGGTGTGCCCGACGGCGTGTTTAACGTGGTCACGGGGAGCGGTGCAGTCTGCGGGCGAGCACTTTCACAACATCCCCTGGTAGCAAAAGTGAGTTTCACCGGTTCAACTGCCACGGGCAAAGGCATTGCACGCGCGGCGGCGGATCGTTTAACCCACGTCACTTTGGAACTGGGGGGTAAAAACCCGGCCATCGTGCTTAAAGACGCCGATCCGGCGATGGTTATTCAAGGGTTGATGGCCGGGAGCTTCTTGAATCAGGGGCAAGTTTGTGCGGCCAGTTCACGCATCTACATTGAATCCCCTTTGTTTGACACCCTGGTGAGTGGGTTTGAACAAGCGGTGAAATCGCTGTCCGTCGGTGCAGGCATGGATATGACCACGCACATAAACCCGCTGGTTTCTAAAGCACATCAGCAAAAAGTCGCCAGTTATCTGGACGACGCGAAGCAAAATCATGCGGAGATTATCAGCGGGAATGTGGCGCCAAAAGGCGAGGGTTACTACGTTACGCCAACACTTGTGGTGAACCCCGCAGCGGAATTGCGCCTGAATCATGAAGAAGTGTTTGGCCCGGTGGTGAATCTGGTTCGGGTTAATGATGCGGAAGAAGCACTGCATCTGGCCAATGATACCGAATATGGTTTAACGGCCAGCCTGTGGACCAACAATTTGCAGGCGGCAATGAGTTATTCATCGCGTATTCAGGCGGGTACGGTTTGGGTGAACAGCCATACGCTTATTGATGCCAATATGCCCTTTGGTGGCATGAAACAGTCCGGTTCTGGCAGAGATTTTGGTCCGGACTGGTTGGATGCTTACACGGAATTAAAATCAATTTGTGTACGCTATTAATCTTATCCCCGTCATACTTCAAGTTGCAGGTACGTTGACTGCACCCCGTGCGCCCCAGTCACATAGTTATCTATGCTCCTGGGGACTTACGGCTTAGTCGCCTTCCTGCAACTTGAATTATTTTGGCTCTATAATCCTAATAAAGAAAAACCCCGGAATATTCCGGGGTTTTTCTTTATTAGCGATGGTGGCGATGATGATGCGATCCGTGATGATGGCCACCATCTCTGTAAATACAACCAGACAAGCTCATGACAATAACTATACTACTGATAATCAATGCAAATTTTTTCATGAATCACTACCGATTTTCACTATGAAGATTAAGAGTGATTATCGGTTGATATCATTCCTGAACAACCAGAATAAACTCAATTTTCCGGTCTTCACATTTTCCTCAATATTGCTCACTTCTTATGCTTAATAGCCATTGACTATTAAGCATGCCCGGATGGGTGATATCGCTTTTAGCCGGGCAATGTTATTTCGGCTGCGTGAATATTCATTGAGTAACCGTATTGCCCCACCGGCTTTTAAGGTAACTGACGGCTTCCTGCGTTTGCGGTTGGTTAAGGTAGTCTTCTCTGAACAAAATTGTGCCGTTAATTTGTGGCAATGATTCATTCAAATCGATCTGTTTTTTCAGCTCCGGCACTCCGCCATTTTTCACCCAGTCTGGTTCGATTTTTGAACGTTCACCGACCTTGTACAGCGCAACACCAATATAGAGGCGGGTGTTGGTCGGTTTCACCACATCTGACCACCATTTTGCCAGCACGTCGTAACGAGCGGCATCACGGGCGAACGGCCAATACAACTGCGGGGCGATATAATCCAACAGACCTTGTTGCACCCACTGGCGGGTGTCAGCAAAAGATTCATCGTATGCCGCAGCCCCTCGCGTATCGGAACCATTTGGATCAAACGAACGATTGCGCCACACACCGGCAGGGCTGACGCCGAATTCAACGCCAGGTTTCAACTGCTTGATAGTACGAGAAACCTGTTCGATTAATTGCTGAGTATTGTGGCGTCGCCAGTCAGCTTTTGAGTTAAATCCCTGACCGTATTGTTTAAAGGTTTGGTTGTCGTTAAGCGCAGAACCGGCGGTCTCGGTGTAGAAGTAATCATCAAACTGTACGCCATCAATATCATATCCTTTGACGACTTCAGCCACGATGTTGGTTATCCAATCACGCGCTTGCGGAATACCTGGGTCGAGCACGAAGCGATCACCCGCAGTACGGACCCAATCCCGGTGCAAGACATACACACTCGCTGGCTCCTGCGACAATGTACGGTTCAGCTTGGCAACGGTGGTCGATGTCGTGTTGGTGGAGACACGGTAGGGGTTAAACCAGGCGTGGACTTTAATGCCACGTTTATGCGATTCGTCGAGCATAAATTGCAGCGGGTCATAGCCCGGGTTCTCACCAATATTTCCTGTAAAGACATCTGACCACGGCAAAATTTTTGATGACCAAAGTGCGGTGCTATCGGGTTTAACCTGGAAGAAAACCGTGTTAATGCCCAGGCCTTTCAGCTTGTCCAGTTTATCGGTCAGCGCTTTTTGTTGCAGGCGTACGCGAAGGTCAGCGTTACTGATATCTGCCGATGACACAGGTGGCCAATCCAGACGCGAAACAGTTGCAAGCCAGATACCCCGCATCGGTTCACGACTTTGCGCAGATTTTCCCTGAGCAGGTTTCGTCACGGATGGTAAAGGAGTCACCAGCGATTTCGGTGGTTTGGATGAGCAACTGGTGAGTAACAAAACAGCGGCAACAAGGGTGCCTAACGTTTTCGCTTGAGTGACAAGGGGAATGCTACGAGGACTGCTGATGATAGACTCCAGTTGTTCGGATAGTCGCGCCAGAAGAAGCATTCTCTTATTATTCGACGTTAAGTCAATCAGTGTGACTCACAAATGGTGTGGTATCTCGCCGGGGTTAAATGAGTCATGGCCCAGCCCCCAGAATTTACAGGCGGTGATGCCGGTGCGGTCAATGGCGATTTCAATGTCCGGCAAGGGTAACGAGGTATGGGTCACATTGTCGGTAATACCGAGGGTAAAACCGTCTTTCGGCAG
Source organism: Buttiauxella sp. (assembly GCF_035271705.1). GTDB lineage: Bacteria > Pseudomonadota > Gammaproteobacteria > Enterobacterales > Enterobacteriaceae > Buttiauxella. The sequence continues at coordinate 97 of NZ_DATERI010000217.1, read as the reverse complement.
CGGTTGTTTTAGACTGTCGAATACTGCAACAATTACTACAACAACGAAAGAATAAGCCTGAAATTAAAAGGCCTGAGTCCGGTAGAATACCGAACCC
>NZ_DATERI010000216.1:0-12104 GCF_035271705.1 Buttiauxella sp. | reverse complement strand
TGAAACAGAATATGCCTGGCGGCACTAGCGCGGTGGTCCCACCTGACCCCATGCCGAACTCAGAAGTGAAACGCCGTAGCGCCGATGGTAGTGTGGGGTCTCCCCATGCGAGAGTAGGGAACTGCCAGGCTCCAATTAAGTGGAAAGCCCTGTACTGACGTACAGGGCTTTTTGCTGTCTTGTGAAAACTGGTTTTATTGTTGCTGCACCGCAAAGGGAAGGGGAATAAATTCTAATATTTGGCGAGTTGCCAGATAGCGTAGCCGGTGGCAGCACCCGCTACATCCCATGTGATATCTTTCCAACTCCAGCCACTTCCAGTCGCACGGCTATCCCATAATTCTTTCGTTACTCCAAGACTCACGGAAAATAAGAAGCCGAAATTTGCACTTCGGGAATCACTCCATCCTTGATGTTGGCCATATTCATTACCTGCAGCAGATAAGATAGCTGATGTAATAAAGTGCTGTGCTTTGTCCTGACCATACCACTGGTCTTGCGCCATATGGCTGCAACCGCTGAGCAGGAATATTGAGGGAAGTAAAAGACGCAGCATTCGTGATCCTCTAACTACAAAAAAACCCTGCAAGCAGGGTTTTTTCAGTATAGCGATGAACTACAGAATACGACTGATTAAACGGTCAATACGGATACGACGTAGGCGGCGAATAAGCTTACGCATTTTCTCCGGATAATCTGAGATACTTTGTAGATCATGATAGTGTTGAACCACTGTAGTGTGAGTGCGGATCAAATCTAACTCATGGCCACGCTGTACAGCCAATTCCTGTTTAGGATCATGAATAAGAATCGCATTCTCGAGATCCAGTCGCCATGCTCTCGGGTTAAGGTTATTACCCGTCAAAAGCATCCATTCATCATCAACCCACATGCCTTTGAGGTGATAGCTGTTATCGTCATCTTTCCATAGGCGCACAACCAACTGACCACTGTTAACATAGTATTGTAAGCGACTCAGGAAGCGGCGAAGATTAATTTCATAGAGATAAGGTAATGCACCAATTATCTTAAACGGTTGATCTTCTGGAATATAAAAATCATTCGCGGTTTTATCACCGACAATAATCTCGACTTCTTTCCCTTCGCGTAACAGTTGGATGATACTTCGCACCAGCACTGCTGGCAGATTGAAATAGGGTGTACAGACAATGAGTTTATGCTCAGTACACGGCATTAAATGGTAGATAGTTTTATTCAGCAGGCTGGCTTTGCCCAGACCGACTAACGGTGTAACAGCAAGTTGCTCGTTATCGGCATTGCCCTGGAAATGGAAACTGGCATCGCGTAACTCCTGACGGAATAAGCGAATATCGTTTTTGATTTCAGGACTTTTTGGCCTGTGTTGTCTGTCTAAGCGATGTACTGCACGACCACGCACCAGATTTTCTTGCATCCAGTTATACATGACGTCGGAAAGTTGAGGGTTACAGATGATCTGATAGCGGTCATAACGATATTTATCATGCTGATGCAGATAAACATCATTAATACTTGCACCACTATAAATCACGCAATCATCAATAATAAAACCTTTGAAATGCAGAACGCCCAGTGCTTCGCGCGTGTTTACAGGCACGCCATAGACCGGGATCTCTACACCGGAATACTCCTCGGTCATACGATGATACCAGTCGGCATTGGTGTTAGTTGCAGCAGCACCAATACGGCCTCGCTGAGCACGATGCCAGTCAACCAAAATGGTTACTTCAATTTCCGGACGTTGTTGTTTTGCCTGGTAGAGAGCATGAAGCACGGCTTTACCGGCATCATCCTGCTCAAGATACAATGCGATAATACAGATGCGGCGAGTTGCACTAGCAATTTTTTGCAGCAGTACTTCACGGAAATCCGCTGGGGAGAAAAGGGTCTTTACATCATCAACTGACTGAGAAAGCTTCGGTAATTGGGCAAGGTGTTGTTGATGTTTATTACGTTTAAATTTAGACAACATCACAGTGCGTATCTTCTCTTTTCATTGGATGGCCTTCTGCAAAATCCAGACGTCAGAACTTGCTGATAATACCACTACTGACCCCTAAAGTGAGTAAGTTTTCCAGTACCTTACTCACGAATCTATGCTTTTTATCAATGGAAGAGTCAGGCTTACAATGCCATCTTCTAATTGTATATCGACATCAAATCCAAGCTTCCGAGCCAAAGACACCATACCGCGGTTGTTTGGCATCGTAATACCATTCAACCTTTGCAGACCATGATCCCCGGTGTAACTAATCAGCTTTTCCAACAAACGCCGCCCCAGTCCGAGTCCCTTCAAATCAGAACGTACCAGCACGGCAAACTCAGCATCAATGTTATCGGGATCTGAGATGGCACGTGTGACACCGATTATCTCATGTGATCCATTTTGTTCACGAACAGCCACAAAAGCCATTTCTCGATCGTAGTCGATCTGGGTCATATTGGCTAAATCTTCATGGGTAAATTCGTTGATCTCGCTGAAATAGCGATAGTAAAGATCCTCTTTGGTTACCAGAGAAATAAACTGTCTTAACAACGGTTCATCTTCCGGGAGGATAGGGCGGAACAAGCAATGCTCACCATTCTTGAGAATGATGTTTTCTTCCAGTTGATAAGGGTAAGGGCGAATGGCAAGGCGGCTTTCTGGATCACCCTCAAACTTTTCGAGCTGCAAAGTGACATCCAGCAACGTGAACTCATTACCCGAAGCCAAAAGGGGATGTATATCCAGGCGGCGAATTTCCGGGCAATCAACGATTAAGTTTGAAACCTGAACCAAGATCTGGCTGATTCCCGGAATATCCAACGGACGTAATGCGCTACGCCCACGGATCTTACCGCTTTTAATAGCCTGAATAACCAAGTAGCGGGCAAGATTCATATTGAGCGGCGGTAATGCGACGACAGCCTGTTGATCCGGTCGCCATTCAACACCACCTTCGCCCAACATAATCAGTGGGCCAAATACCGGATCGTGCTCAACCACGACTCTCAGTTCCTGAGCGCCTGCACGGTTAGCCATGCTTTGTACCAACAACCCATGTATACGAGCTTGCGGCCACGCCATTTTAACGCGATCGATAATCGCATCTGCAGCTTGCTGAACCTCATTAGCGGTTCTCAGATACAGCATTACCCCCTGCACTTCAGACTTATGTGGAATATCCGGGGAGCGGAGCTTCAGCGCGACGGGATAACCGATTTGTTCGGCAATATGTACAGCTTCTGCACTGTCGCCCGCAATCCAGGTTGGCAGAGTATTGAGTCCATACGCCTGCAAAATAGGGCTTACTTCATGAGTATCGAGCGACGTTGCACCTTCACTTATTGCCTGCTGGAGAAGAAGATGAGCCTCGTTGGCATTGGCTTTTAAGTTGGCGGGTAACGCCGGTGTTTCACGCAATTGTTTCTGGTTTCGACGATACTCCACCATATGCATAAAGGCGGTGACTGCACCTTCAGGCGTACGGTAAGTAGGAATACCGGCTTCACTGAATAACCGCCTGGATTCCTGGGACGAAAACTCACCGCACCAGTTGGTGATTAAAGTTATGTACTTACTGCGCGGGTGTTGGTGTATTAACTCAATTAATGCGGTGGCACTTTCGGTGCCTGGTGCCGCGGCACTCGGAGCATGAATAATCATTAACGCGTCAAAATCCTGGCTGTCGAGCAGAGTTTCCACCGCTCGTAGATAGCGTTCAGGCGTTGCATCGTCGCGTAAATCTAACGGATTGCCACTTTCAACACTGATTGGCAAAGCACTCTTTAGCTTATTGAGGATTTCATCACTCAGAGTCGCGAGCTTGCCGTTACGCAACCATAACTCGTCCAGTGCCAGTGCAGCGGGCGCCGTGCCATTGCTGATAATCATCAAACGCTCGCCCCGCAGTGGGCGCATGTGACTTAACGTTTCTACAGCCGAAAATAGCTCATGAGTGTCCTGGACGCGCAACAAACCGGCACGTTGAATGGCTGCATCCCACGCGGCATCAAGTCCGAGATGTGTTTTAAGCAGTTGCTGTGCTTTAGCACTACGCCCACTTTTAATCACCAGAATGGGTTTGTTACGTGAAGCACTGCGGGCCGCTGAGACAAAACGTCTCGCATCGCTCAGATGTTCGAGATAAAGCAAAATTGCACTGGTTTTTGTATCGCGAGCCAGATAATCCAGCAGTTCATCGACATCAATATCGAGACTGTCACCCAGAGCAATAAACCACGAAAATCCCATTTCTCGTTGTTGTGCCCAGTCGAGAATCGTGTTGGACACTGCCGCAGATTGCGAGATAAACGCTAATTTGCCTTTCTGAATCGGAACGGGTGAGAAACTCGCATTAAGACCTTGCCAGGGCGCAAGCAGACCGAGGCTGTTTGGTCCGAGCAAGCGCATCTGCCACTGGGTGGCGCAAGCTAATAATTCGGCAAGTTGTTCTGGCGGAGCGGAGAGAATGATGCAGGCTTTGCATCCTTTTTCTCCCAGCGATTGCAGTAATTCGAGGTTACGTTTCGAGTGAGTACAAATGACCGCAAGATCAGGGGCAAAAGGGAGGCTTGCGATATCAGGCCAGGCAAGGACACCGCATACCGCTTTATGACTCGGTGTCACGGGCATTACCGGGCCATTAAAGCCTCCTGCTAACAAGTTGCGCATCATTAAATAACCGGCACGATCTGTTTTCGCAGAAGCTCCGACAACAGCGATTGATTTGGGACGCAGTAGCGCCTCCAGTCCACGTTGACTCATTGCTCTCTCCCCTGAGAATTAACTCAGTGAGTTTAAACGCTTTCTGGCTCCGCTGCTGTGATACTGGATTGATGATGAGGTTTACCTGCCAGATATCGTTCACGGAACAACGTGAAATGCTCTGTCAGGCCGATGGCTGCTTGTTCATCATCGGCCAGTGCGAGCAACGCGGCGGCAACTTCGGCTGTGCAATATTGCCCGTCAGCATGGGCTTCACGAAGTCGATACGCAGAGACAATGCTCAAGTCCACCGAAATGACGGGCAGTTGATCAAGATAGGGGCTTTTGCGGAACATCTTACGAGCTTCAGTCCAGGTGCCATCCAGCATAATAAATAGCGGTGGCTTGCCACATATTGGCGGCATCGTAAGCACTTCGCGCCCAATGCTTGCATATGAGGCAGGGAATACAACCATCGGCTGATAATCAGGAGAACTGACTAAATCGAGCAGGGCCTGCGGTGGCTCGGTACGTGACCACTGGAATGCTTCGGTGTCAGGAAGAATATCTGCAATCAGTCTGCCGGTATTACTCGGCTTCATCGGTTCTGTGTCGAACATGACTAAACAGAAACGGCTGCGTGCACTTTGCTGTTGCAGGGTTTCACACAAACACTGTTTAAGCGGCAGCAAGCAGCGCTGGCAACGGCGAATGCGATTACCACGAGCAAGGAAAGGACGAGTTGCACGCGCCAGGCGTTCGGCACGAAGACGTAAGACGGCGTTTTCAGTCATCAGATAAACAAGCTTAAAAACGCCATTCTAACGTAGATGAAGCGCACGGGTACAAAGAAACGTACCCGTTTACTTAGAGATTTTCGTTCAGCCAGCTATCAAACGGTGCTTTCGGCATTGCCCCGTTGAGCATGTCGACCATCTCACCTTTTTTGAACACCATAATGGTCGGAATACTGCGGATGCGAAAACGTGCGCTAAGCGCAGATTCAGCTTCAGTATTCACTTTTACGAAGCGTACTTTGCCACTACGTTCTTCGGCGACATCTTCGAAAATTGGCGCGAAGTTGACGCAAGGGCCACACCATGGTGCCCAGAAATCCACCACCACAGGCAAGTCGTCTTGCAGCAGTTTATCCAAAGTTTCGCTGGTGGCATTAATCACTTCGCCATCAAAGAGATCATGACCACAACGGCCACATTTGGCACCGTCGTCAATACGCTCATCAGGAATGCGATTCGTTGCCTGGCAGGCGGCACAAACGGTATTCATAACTAACCTCTAAAGGATGTGTTGTCTAAAAATGGTGAAATTCACAGATGATGTTTCTTGTATGTTAAATATTATCAGCGATTAGTCGAGTGCCAGCAAAGTGATTTATTCGATGATTACAATAGTTACCGGCTTTTGACCAAAGTTAATGGCTAACCAGTGCCACATCGGGTAATCTGCGCGCCACGCGCTCAGCCAGGTGGAGAAAAGCATGAACGACGAATTTAAAGGTAAAAGCGGCAAGGTCAAAGTGATGTATGTCCGCGGTGACGATGACAGCGAAAAACGCACCCAAAACCCGCGCACAGGTAAAGGCGGTGGGCGTCCTGCAGCACCGTCACGGGGTGAGGGCCGTCGTGGTCCACGTCGCGATGATAAACCTGGCGCAGGGCGCGAGCGGAATCGTAGTGACGATCGTGACGATCGCGGTGATAACCCGTGGAGAACGGTTTCACGGCCACCAAGAGAAGAAGTAGTTGTAGCAGGCGAACAAATGGGAGCCAACGGCAGACCTATTGTTGACCCTGAAGTGATTCGCCGCCAACGTGCGGAAGAAACACGTGTTTATGGTGAAAATGCTTGTCAGGCTCTGTTCCTTAGCCGTCCTGACTGCATCGTACGCGCTTGGTTTGTCCAGAGCGTGACGCCACGTTTCAAAGAAGCATTGCGTTGGATGGCTGCAAACCGCAAAGCCTACCATGTGGTCGACGATGCTGAGTTAGTTAAAGCTTCTGGTACAGAACACCACGGTGGCGTTTGCTTCATCATCAAAAAACGTCGTGGTATTACTGTTCAAAGCTGGCTATCTAAAGTAGGTGAAGAAGATTGTGTGCTGGCGTTGGAAAACGTCGCTAACCCACACAACCTCGGCGGCATTATGCGTAGCTGTGCGCACTTCGGTGTGAAAGGTTTGCTGGTGGAAGATGCAGCAATGCTGGAGTCTGGCGCTGCGGTTCGTACTGCCGAAGGTGGTGCGGAGCATGTTGAAGCTATCAGCGGCGAGACTTTCAATGAAGGTCTGGAGCAATTCCGCAAAGCAGGTTATGCGATTGTCACAACATCAAGCCATAAAGGGACTCCGCTTTTCAAAGCTGAGCTGCCAAAGAAAATGGTTCTGGTGTTAGGTCAGGAGCGCGAAGGCGTTTCCGATGCGACCTTTGAAAATGCCGACATGAGCGTTGCCATTAATGGTACCGGTAATGTCGAAAGCCTGAACGTATCTGTTGCTACAGGTGTGTTGTTGGCTGAATGGTGGCGTCAAAACAAAGCGTAATGCTTTGGAAATGACCGACCGATTTGAAAAGCCAGCGCAAGCTGGCTTTTTTGTCTCATTACTCTGGCAACTCAGGCGTCCAGTTAATCGCGGGTTGATTACGCTCTGTCAGATATTGATTGGTCTTTGAGAAGTGACCACATCCCAGAAAACCCCGGTGTGCCGACAACGGTGACGGATGAGGCGCTTGTAAAACATAATGGCGGTTCCGGTCAATAAAGCTGCCTTTCTTCTGCGCATGCGCACCCCACAGTAAAAAGACGACGCCTTCGCAATGTTCATTTATCAGCGCGATGACTTTATCAGTAAAGGTTTCCCAGCCTAATTTCGCATGCGAATGCGCCTTGCCTGCTTCAACAGTAAGAACTGTATTGAGCAACATCACACCCTGGCGCGCCCAGCTTTCCAGATAACCATGGTTTGGTCGTGCAAAATCGGTAATGTCACTCTGCAACTCTTTATACATATTGGCTAGCGAAGGCGGCACAGCAACACCCGGTAGCACAGAGAAAGCCAGGCCATGCGCTTGTCCTGGACCGTGGTAAGGATCTTGCCCAAGGATGACGACTTTCACATCACCAAACTCAGTAAATCTGAATGCATTGAAGACGTCTTTCTGAGGTGGGTATACAGTGACCCCAGTTGCACGACGCTCAGCAATGGTGGCCAGCGTATTGGTGAAATAGGGTTGTTGCTTTTCTTGCGCCAGCACATCGTGCCAGGTGAGGGGGGTAGTCATCTCGCTCTCCTGCGATTCGTCATTGGACTAGCTTAACGGCTTCTTTCTTCTAAGCAAATGAATGAGCTACAGATGAGGCTTAAACTTAAAAAAAGTTGAAGATTTACATAATTTTTAACTTCCAGGATATGAGCTAAGTTGATGTAAAACAAATAAATGATATGATAGCCACAGTAGATGCATGGAATTAATTGATTTAAATCAAGGTTTGACGGGTGTTTGGCTAGTATAAAGATCAGTAACGCAACAATGGTTTTACCAATGAGCCAGTTTATGGCCCGAAATAGAATCACAAAATTAGCCCATAGGGAGAAATAAAATGATTACTGGTATCCAAATTACTAAAGCTGCAAATGATTCGCTCCTGAACTCTATCTGGCTGCTGGACAGCGAGAAAGGCGAAGCGCGTTGTGTATGTGCTAAAGCAGATTTTGCAGAAGACGAAGTTGTCGCTGTGAGCAAATTAGGCGAGTTCGAATATCGTGAAATCGCAGTTGAAGCAAAACCTGAAGTTCGTGTGGAAGGTGGTCAGCATCTGAATGTGAACGTTCTGCGCCGTGAAACTTTGGAAGATGCTGTTAAAAATCCAGAAAAATACCCACAGCTGACCATTCGTGTGTCTGGCTATGCGGTACGTTTCAACTCACTGACTCCAGAACAACAGCGTGACGTTATTGCTCGTACTTTCACAGCAAGCCTTTAATTTTTAAAATATTTAAAAAGCCGGTGTTTATTACATCGGCTTTTTTTATGGGTTTGAATCAGTATCTGTTATGAAACCGTTAAAAACCAAACTCAAAGCATAAAAAAACCGCCTCAAATGAGACGGTTTTTAGCCTTGCTGACGAATTATTCAGCAGAGCTTGGTTTGCGGCGCTTACCCACGTTCTTCTTATCACGAAGGCGGACTTTCACACGCGGTTTTTCTTTTTCGTCTTTTTTCTTCTCTTCGCGCTTCGCGAGCACTTTCTTCGACGGCTTACCAGTGAGCTTCTCACTCGGCGCACGTGTCGTTGGGCGCAACTCCTCAATCACACGCGATTTCATCGGTTCTTTCATGTAGCGAGTGACTTTGCCAAGCAGCAAATGGTCATGTGCTTCAACCAGAGAAATAGCTGTCCCTTTTAGGCCAGCACGGCCTGTACGCCCGATACGGTGCAGATAGGTATCAGCGGTACGTGGCATATCGAAGTTGAATACATGGCTGACTTCTGGAATATCAATACCACGTGCGGCAACATCGGTAGCAATCAAGACGCTCACGCGGCCATCAGTCAAACGCTTGATAGCTTCGGTACGTTTCATCTGGACCATTTCGCCTTCGAGATAGCAGGTGTTAATACCCGCTTCACGTAGCCACGCCACTAATTCATGCACACGATCACGTTTACGCACAAACACGATTGAACGCGTGGTATCGGGTTGTTGTAACAAATGGACCAACAACGCAGTTTTATGTTCGACGTTGTCTGCGCGGTAGTACCACTGGTGGATTTTCTTGCGCTCGCGTGTTGAGGACGTCGCAGAAACTTCAACAGGATCTTCTAACAAACGCTCTGCGAAATTCTTAATCGCATCGCCTTCAAGCGTTGCGGAGAAAAGCATGGTTTGTTTGCGCCAGCGAGTTTCAGCTGCAATGGTTTCGATATCCTGCGCAAAGCCCAGATCCAACATGCGATCGGCTTCATCAAGAATCAGTGTCTCTACTGCACGGCAATCAAAGTTTTCTTCTTTAATGTATTGCAGCAGGCGACCCGTCGTTGCAACAACGATATCCTGATTTTCGCTGAACACTTCAGCGTGGTTCATATAAGCCACGCCACCTGTGATAGTTGCGATATCAAGATGGGTATGTTTTGCCAGTTCACGAGCGTGATCAGCCACTTGCATTGCCAGTTCACGCGTTGGCGTGACGATCAAAATACGTGGTGGGCCAGACTTCTTACGCGGGAAATCGACCAAATGCTGTAACACAGGCAGCAAATATGCGGCTGTTTTACCGGTACCGGTTGGAGCGGAACCGAGGACATCACGCCCTTCAAGTGCAGGTGGAATGGCGGCAGCCTGAATAGCTGTCGGGCGGGTAAAGCCCTTGTCCTGGAGCGCGAGCAACAAGCTCTCGTCAAGTTCCAGTTCGGAAAAAGTGGTTACAGTCATGGTCTTCCTCTATGTAGGGCGCCGATTATAGACGTTATGGCTGCGATCTTCATCTGTTTGTGTGGGTAACTGACGCTTTTCCTGGCAGCAAGTTTCCCCTATGCTACACCAGTTTCTCTACAGGGTAGCTAAGATGTGCAGTCAAAAAGCAGTATTGCGTCGTGATGGATTCACCTTTAAACAATTCTTTGTAGCGCACGATCGATGCGCAATGAAAGTCGGTACAGATGGCACGTTACTCGGCGCGTGGGTACCCGTCGCCCAAGTAAAAAATGTATTGGATATTGGCACTGGAAGCGGGTTGCTGGCGTTGATGCTGGCGCAACGTACGCCAGAGAATGTCACTGTAGATGCCGTGGAACTTGATCCCATTGCCGCTGAGCAGGCTGCGGAAAACGCCGCAGGGTGCAAGTGGGCTTCACGCATCAATATTCATTGTGCTGATATCCGTGATTGGGCCCAACAAGCCACGCAACGTTACTCGTTGATTGTCAGCAACCCACCATTTTTTGCACAGGGCAGTGATTGTGCCTCCCCTGAACGTGCTCAGGCGCGTTATACCACGACGCTTGATCACCAAGCGTTGTTGAGCAGTGCTGCGCAACTGATCACTGAAGACGGTTTTTTCTGCGTGATTATGCCTGAAACCTCGGGAACGGCTTTTACTGAACTGGCAAAAACACAGGGATGGTTTGTACGTTATCGTACTGATATTGCAGATAATGAAAAGCGGTTACCGCATCGTGTGATGCTGGCGCTTTCTCCCACTGATGGAGACTATCTTACAGAGCGTTTGATTATTCGTGGGCCAGACCAACAATATTCTGAAGGCTACTGTGGCCTGACCCAGGATTTCTATTTGTTTATGTAGAGCGGTGAAAGAATACTTGGCCCGGAGTTTTCAGCCAAATCCGGGTAGTCCAGCGTGTAGTGCAAACCCCGGCTTTCTTTACGCATCATGGCACAGCGTACAATCAACTCTGCAACCTGCACCAGGTTGCGCAGTTCCAGTAAATTGTTCGACACGCGGAAATTGGCATAGTACTCGTCGATTTCCTGCTGCAACATAGTAATTCTGCGCAGTGCTCGTTCCAGGCGGCGCGTGGAACGCACAATCCCAACGTAATCCCACATAAATAGACGAAGCTCATGCCAGTTGTGCTGGATAACGACCTGCTCATCTGGGTTATCGACCCGGCTGTCATCCCAGTCAGGTAATGACCGGGAAATGCGTGCGTATGGCATACGCTTCATAATGTCTTCCGCAGCCGACCAGCCATAAACCAGGCATTCCAACAACGAATTCGACGCCATACGGTTGGCACCATGCAGACCGGTATAAGTGACTTCACCGATAGCGTACAAACCATCAACGTCCGTGCGACCATTTTCATCAATCATCACGCCGCCGCAGGTATAGTGGGCTGCGGGCACCACGGGTACGGGTTCTTTAGTGAGATCGATACCCAGCCCCATCAGTTTTTCGTAAATGGTTGGGAAATGATGGCGCACAAACTCTTCGGGTTTATGGCTAATATCCAGATACATACAATCGGCACCCAGACGTTTCATCTCATGATCGATTGCGCGAGCGACGATATCACGCGGAGCCAGTTCGCCACGCTCATCAAAATCAGGCATAAAGCGGCTGCCATCCGGGCGCTTGAGATAAGCACCTTCACCGCGTAGAGCTTCAGTTAGCAGGAAGTTACGTGCCTGAGGATGGAAGAGGGCGGTTGGATGGAACTGATTAAACTCCAAATTGGCAACGCGGCAGCCAGCACGCCAGGCCATGGCAATACCATCACCTGAAGAAATATCTGGGTTCGTCGTGTATTGATAAACCTTCGATGCACCACCGGTGGCTAAAACCACAGCTTTCGCACGGCAAGTTTCCACTTTCTCGCGGTTACGGTTCCAGATCCATGCACCCACGACACGTCGCGTTCCTGGCAGACCTA
>NZ_DATERI010000215.1:0-14502 GCF_035271705.1 Buttiauxella sp. | reverse complement strand
TATGATGACCACGTGCGTGTGCTGAGCATGGGTGATTTCTCTACCGAATTGTGTGGTGGTATTCACGCAAGCCGCACTGGCGATATTGGCCTGTTCCGTCTTGTTGCAGAATCCGGTACCGCTGCAGGTGTGCGTCGTATTGAAGCCGTAACTGGCGAAGGTGCGCTGGCAAACCTGCATGCCCAGAGTGAACAGCTTCAAGATATTGCTCAACTGCTCAAAGGCGACAGCCAGAATCTGAATGAGAAAGTGCGTTCAGTACTGGAACGTACTCGCCAACTTGAAAAAGAGTTGCAGCAGTTGAAAGAACAGCAGGCAGTGCAGGAAAGTGCAAGTCTTTCCAGCAAAGCTGTCGATGTGAAAGGCGTTAAACTCCTCGTGAGTGAACTCGCCAACGTCGAACCGAAGATGCTGCGTACTATGGTCGATGACCTGAAAAATCAGCTCGGTTCGGCAATTATCGTTCTGGCGACTGTATCAGAAGGTAAGGTTTCTCTGATTGCAGGTGTCTCTAAAGATGTAACCGACCGCGTGAAGGCGGGTGAACTGATTGGAGTTATCGCTCAGCAAGTCGGTGGCAAAGGAGGCGGTCGTCCAGATATGGCTCAAGCGGGTGGCACAGATGCTGCTGCATTACCGGGCGCTCTGGCCGGTGTCGAAGCTTGGGTCTCGTCTAAGCTCTAAGTAAAAAAATAAAGTGCAGACAGACGCTATAGCTTATTCAGGTTATAGCGTCTTTATAAATTTGCACACACTCAATAATGATAAAGTCAGGTTAAAGTTGCGTATATCGGCTAGACTTATTCATAACAGAATGTAATGTCGTGGTTAGTGCACTTTATGTGTTTGTAACTGCTTACTTTTTGTCGTATATGATGGAGAACGCCGGGATACAGAGAGACCCGACTCTTTTAATCTTTCAAGGAGCAAAGAATGCTGATTCTAACTCGTCGAGTTGGTGAGACCCTCATGATTGGGGATGAGGTGACCGTGACAGTACTTGGGGTGAAAGGTAACCAAGTTCGTATTGGTGTTAACGCCCCAAAAGAAGTTTCTGTGCACCGCGAAGAGATCTACCAACGTATCCAGGCTGAAAAATCGCAACAAACGAGTTACTAAAGTTACTGCGTCTCGCTATCTACTAGCGAGACGCTTCCTTTAGCGCGCCAATTTCTTCGCTTTACCTCGCAATACCTCCTATATCTCCTGTTAGAACCGTAATTTCTTATTCATCCCGAATGCTTTGTTATCGACATAAGTCCTATCTTGCCTGTTGATAAAACACTCTTTTTGCCGTCAATTCGCCCGAATTGTGCGTGAAGTGTGCAATTGAAACTGAGTTGGGAAAAATTGTTTGACTTATAAGTGCAGGAAAGTAATATGTGCGCCACGCAGTGCCGATGAGCAGAAACATGTTTAGCGGTACGACTCGAAAGAGGCGTGTGGTGAGGTGGCCGAGAGGCTGAAGGCGCTCCCCTGCTAAGGGAGTATGCGGTCAAAAGCTGCATCCGGGGTTCGAATCCCCGCCTCACCGCCATTTTGCACCCATAGCTCAGCTGGATAGAGTACTCGGCTACGAACCGAGCGGTCGGAAGTTCGAATCTTCCTGGGTGCACCATCTTGTTTGATGTTGTTTAGAACAACAAACAGCATTAAGTCAGCAGTAAAAGAAGTAATCCTGTGCACCCATAGCTCAGCTGGATAGAGTACTCGGCTACGAACCGAGCGGTCGGAAGTTCGAATCTTCCTGGGTGCACCATCTTCTTTAATGTTACGGTAAGTTAAGTGACATTAAGTCAGCAGTAAAAGAAGTAATCCCGATGCACCCATAGCTCAGCTGGATAGAGTACTCGGCTACGAACCGAGCGGTCGGAAGTTCGAATCTTCCTGGGTGCACCATACTTCTCTCCAAGTTTTATCTTCCCTAAAGCCATTCTTAAAGTTCCCTGCAACTCTTAAACTTCCCTGCAACACCCTACATACCCATTAGTCACCTTCTTAACTATCTCTGTTACAATCAGCGACAATATTATTGGTTTACGCTAAAGTAACGCCTCAATATTGAGTGATGTGAGGGATGAGATGTACGAACGTTACGACGGTCTGATTTTCGATATGGATGGAACCATACTCGATACCGAACCCACACATCGTAAGGCGTGGCGTGAGACGCTCGTGGGCTATGGTTTGCAATTCGACGAACAAGCAATGGTTGCGTTGAATGGCTCACCAACGTGGCGTATTGCGCAGGCGATTATCGAACTCAATCATGCAGATCTTGACCCTCACCGTCTGGCGCAGGAAAAGACACAGGCCGTAAGGGCTATGCTTCTTGATACTGTTCGCCCGCTTCCTCTCATCGATGTCGTTAAATCCTGGCATGGGCGGCGTCCAATGGCGGTAGGCACGGGTAGTGAAAGCGATATTGCTGAAGCGCTACTGAATCACTTGGGCTTACGTCAGTATTTTTCAGCCGTTGTCGCGGCAGATCATGTTAAAAACCACAAACCTGCTCCCGATACATTTTTGCTGTGCGCAGAATTAATGGGTGTGGCAGCGAATAAATGCGTGGTATTTGAAGATGCAGATTTTGGCCTGGAAGCTGCTCGCGCGGCTGGAATGGATGGCGTGGATGTGCGTTTGCTGTGAGTGAAGCGCTGTCATTTTTATCGCTTTTCACCAGTAGTTTTCTTAGCGCGACGTTGCTCCCAGGAAGTTCAGAAGCCGTGCTGGTCGCATTATTAGTGGCAGGCTCTGGGCCAACCTGGCTACTCATTATAATAGCAACAATGGGTAATAGCCTTGGTGGGTTAACTAACGTTATTCTGGGGCGTTTTTTTCCACTGCGAGAACAATCGCGTTGGCAAGGAAAGGCAACAGCCTGGCTGGTCCGTTTCGGCCCGGCAACATTATTACTCAGCTGGGTGCCTTTAATTGGCGATTTGCTGTGCCTGGTCGCTGGCTTATTACGAATGAGTTGGGGACCGGTAATCTTTTTTTTATGCCTTGGTAAAGCGCTGCGCTATATCGTTGTAGCGGCTGCAACGGTACAAGGCATGGAGTGGTGGCACTAATTGCGTGGACTGATATACCCGTCAAACTTCAAGTTGTTGGTGCGTTGGCTGCATTCACTCACCCGAATCACTTACTACAGTAAGCTCATCGGGACGCGTTCTTTTGCCGCCTTCCCACAACTCGAATTATTTGGGGTATATACCCATTATTTTTCGAGTTGCAGCCAACACGCCTGCAACTCGAAATCTAAAGGGTATTATTATCGCCATCTCTTATGCTTAATAAAAATGAATTCGACAGGCGGGAGGTCAATTTGATCCCGAACGTATCACAGGCGCTAGCCTGGCTGGAACAGCATCCTCAGGCAGTAAAAGGTATTCGTCGTGGTCTTGAGCGTGAAACGCTAAGAGTCACGCCAGATGGCCAGTTGGCAACCACAGGCCATCCGGAAAGTCTGGGTTCAGCACTGGCTCATAAATGGATTACTACTGATTTCGCTGAAGCGTTGCTAGAGTTTATCACTCCGGTTGATGGCAACATTGACCACATGCTGACATTCATGCGCGATATACATCGCCATGCCGCCCGTAATTTGGGTGAGGAGCGTATGTGGCCTCTAAGCATGCCGTGTTATATCGATGATGGTCAGAATATTGAGCTGGCGCAGTATGGTTCATCCAACATCGGGCGCCTTAAAACGTTATACCGTGAAGGATTGAAAAATCGTTACGGCGCGTTGATGCAAACCATTTCCGGTGTGCACTACAATTTTTCTCTGCCGATGGAGTTCTGGCAGGCGCGTCTGGGTGTAGAAGATGCCCAGAGCGGAAAAGAAGCGATTTCAGCCGGATACTTCCGTCTTATTCGTAACTATTACCGATTTGGCTGGGTTATCCCGTATTTGTTCGGTGCATCCCCGGCTATCTGCTCATCCTTCCTGCAAGGGAAAGAAAGCTCGCTACCGTTTGAAAAAACCGAATGCGGCATGAGTTACCTACCGTATGCGACGTCATTGCGCCTCAGTGATTTGGGTTACACCAACAAATCCCAGAGCAATCTTGGTATTACGTTTAACGATCTGGAAACTTATGTCGTTGGGCTAAAACGTGCCATTAAAACGCCATCGGAAGAGTACGCGAAGATGGGTGTTGAGAAGGACGGTAAACGTCTTCAAATCAACACTAACGTGCTGCAAATCGAAAATGAACTCTATGCACCCATTCGCCCGAAACGCGTCACAGCCGAAGGTGAGTCACCTTCTGACGCCCTGATGCGTGGTGGGATTGAATATATCGAAGTGCGTTCATTAGATATCAATCCGTTCTCACCGGTCGGCGTTGATGAGCAGCAAGTTCGTTTCCTGGACCTGTTCATGATTTGGTGCGTGCTGGCTGACGCTCCTGAAATGAGCAGTGATGAATTACTGTGCACGCGCCAAAACTGGAATCGTGTGATTCTGGAAGGGCGTAAACCCGGCCTGACGTTGGGTATAGGTTGTGAAGCTGCGCAATATCCGCTGGCAAAAGTGGGCAAAGATTTGTTCACTGATTTGCGTCGCGTTGCTGAAACGCTGGATGGCATTGCCGGTAATACCGACTATCAAGATGTATGTGACCAACTGGTCGCCTGTTTCGACGATCCTGAATTAACGTACTCAGCGCGAATTCTGCGGTCTATGATTGATAATGGCATTGGTGGTACAGGGCTTGCGTTAGCTGAGCAATATCGTCAGATGCTGGTACAAGAGCCGCTAGAGATTTTGACCGAAGATGTATTGCAGAAGGAGCATGATGCTTCGTGGCAACGTCAGCGGGAGATTGAAGCCAAAGATACCGAGCCGTTCGACGTTTGGCTCAAAAGTCACTCTTAGTACAAAAGAAAAAGGCCACAATCAGTGTGGCCAAAATATACATCTCTGAATCAGGGATGATGATAATAAATGCGCGTCTTTCACATACTCAGAGTGGTGTAGGAAAGAAAGGTTCATTTTATTTTTAAATAAAATCACTTATCGGAGGTGATCAGATGCCGTTGTTGGATAGTTTCACAGTTGACCATACCCGCATGGGCGCACCAGCAGTGCGTGTGGCCAAAACGATGCATACGCCCCATGGCGATACTATCACTGTATTTGATCTGCGCTTTTGTATCCCGAACAAGGAAGTGATGCCAGAAAAAGGGATTCATACTCTTGAGCACCTGTTCGCTGGTTTTATGCGTGACCACCTGAATGGGAACGGCGTAGAGATCATCGATATTTCACCTATGGGTTGCCGTACAGGTTTCTACATGAGCCTGATTGGCGTGCCAGAAGAGACTCGTGTTGCTGATGCGTGGAAAGCGGCAATGGAAGATGTTCTGAAGGTGAAAGAGCAAAACCAGATCCCAGAACTGAACGTTTATCAGTGTGGGACTTACCACATGCACTCGCTGCAAGAAGCACAGGACATTGCGCGCCATATCCTTGAGCATGGCGTGAGCGTAAACAGCAACGAAGAGTTGGCTCTGCCAAAAGAGACACTTAAAGAGCTGCACATCTAGTCTGATAGTCTGAAGCCTCATAAAAAGGAGCCCATCGGCTCCTTTTTATATTTCTGCGCTATGCTATCTTCATCTTTTCGCTCATAAATAACGCTATGTCTACCACTCTCCAGTTCAACTTTGCGACGCGTCCGCTGGTTCCCTTTGCTCATGATTATCCACATGGCGCGACGGAGCCCTGGCATAGCCATGACTGCGCACAACTGCTGCATACTTTAAGTGGCGTGGTGCGGGTAGAAACGGAACAAGGGTATTGGATTGTGCCGCCCAGTCGTGGTGTATGGCTCCCAGCGGGAACTCGTCATCGGCTCCAGGTCACAGGACAAGTCGCGGCAAGAACGCTGTTTATCGATCCTTTTGCTCGCGCGGATTTACCCTCGGTCTGTCAGGTTGTGCAGGTTTCTAATTTACTGCGTGAGTTGATCATAAGCTCGCTGGAGCTACCAGGACGGTACGAAGCCGGGAGCAGGGAGGAGAGGATCTACGAGCTGATCCTCGATGAAATCCGCGTGATGACAGTGTTACCTTTTAATCTGCCGGAACCGCAGGCACCCACGATTCAGGCGCTATGCCGTCAGGTTCAGGCTGAACCAGGCAAATCATGGACCACCACAGTGGCTGCCGCCCAGCTCAACGTGAGTGAACGAACCTTACTGCGCCATTTTCGCGAGCAAACGGGTATGGCGTTCAGCGAATGGGTACGACGCGCACGGCTAATGGAAGCGCTAAATCGCCTGGCTCAAGGGCAATCGGTTCTGCGGGTGGCGCTGGATCTTGGCTATGAAAGCCACAGTGCATTCAGCGCCATGTTCCGACGGACTCTGGGCGTATCCCCAAGTGAATACTTCTAGTTCGAGGAGTTTATCGGCAAGGCGTTAAGCAAAGCCTGTAGCGAAGCCCGCGCAACATCATTGTCGATACCGACTCCCCAGCGACTTTCACCATTGGCAAAAGTACAGCGTATATAGGCAGCTGATCGGCTCTCGCTATGTCTTCCAAGTGTATGCTCATGGTAGTCCTCGATAGAAAAAGCGACCTTGAACTGCGATTTTAGAGCATCAGCGGTGGCAGAAAGTAGCCCGTTACCTTTGCCCTGCAACGTCAATATTCCTTCTGGTGTCTGGACGCGCGCCTGCAGCGAAAGTCCTCCTTCTGTCTGACTTTCACTGCGATATTCCAGTAGTTGACGATCAGCGAGTTGATGCGGCCCGTACAACTTGCGGAACAACTGCCAGAGGGCGTTAAGAGTCATTTCGTTACCGTCCCGGTCGGTCTGTTCCTGAACGTGGCGGCTGAAGTCCTGTTGCAACCCACGGGGTAATACCAGCCCGTGGTTTTGTTCCAGTATCCACGCCGCGCCGCTTTTACCAGACTGGCTGTTAACGCGGATCACTGCTTCGTAACTACAGCCAATATCGTTCGGGTCTACAGGAAGATACGGCATCTCCCAAAGCGGAGAAGAGGATTGCTGCCGGGCCGTGAAACCCTTCTTGATAGCATCCTGATGCGAGCCTGAAAAGGCTGTAAATGCCAACCTTCCGGCATAGGGATGGCGAGGGTGCACCGGTAACTGATTGCATTGCTCCACCTCTTCGACAACATGCTTTATGTCGCTGAAATCGAGCTGCGGTGAGACCCCCTGGCTGTAGAGATTCATAGCCATTGTTACCAGACAGACGTTACCGGTGCGTTCGCCGTTGCCGAACAAACAGCCCTCTACACGGTCAGCTCCCGCAAGTATCGCCAGTTCAGCACTGGCCACACCGGTTCCCCGGTCATTGTGAGGATGGACGCTGATACACACCGCGTTGCGCCGCGAGAAATGGCGACAGAAGTACTCAATTTGGTCGGCATAGACGTTCGGGGTATTCACTTCGACGGTCGCAGGTAAGTTGATAATCATCGGCCTTTCGCGGCAAGGCTCCCAAATATCCGCCACCGCCTCGCAGATTTGCAACGCGAAATCAGATTCGGTGAAGCAGAAGGTTTCCGGGGAGTATTCATAACTCCACTGTGTTTGCGGGTTTGCCTCGCACAATGCCCGAATCTGGCGCGTCGCATTGACGGCCAATCGGATGATCTCCTCTTTGCTCTGACGGAATACCAGGCGGCGGAAAAGTGGGGCAGTGGCGTTATAGAGATGCAGTGTCGCGCGACTGGCACCCTCAAGAGCGGCAAAAGTGCGTTCAATCAGATCGGTACGTGCCTGGGTCAGCACCTGGATTGTGACGTCGTGCGGTATCCGCCGTTCTTCAATTAGCTGGCGAACAAACTGGAAGTCCGTTTCTGATGCTGACGGAAAAGCCACTTCAATTTCCTTAAAACCGCATTGGAGCAACAGTTCCCAGAAGCGCAGTTTGCGCAGGCCGTCCATGGGGTCAGCCAGCGCCTGATTACCGTCGCGCAGGTCGGTGGAAAGCCAGCGTGGGGCATGCGTGAGCTGTTTGTTTGGCCATTGGCGGTCAGGTAGGTGAATAGGGGGATGGGGCAGGTATTTTTGCGACGGGTCGTATAGCATGTCGGTTTTCCTCAGCGTGGGTCAGTCTTTATCCTGACGACTTTGGGCTGGGCTTACTGGTGCAAAACTGACAACCTGTGCTGTAAACCCGCCAGACGACAGAAACACAAAAGGGGCCAATCGGCCCCTTTTGTGTTTCTGTCGATACTTCTGGCTTAGTGCGCTCCACCACCGCCGCCACCGGCGCCAAATGGTGGTTTGGCAAACCACACCAGACTCAACAGCAGAATAAATACACCTGCAGAAACCCAGAAAATCTCGTTGGCTGAAATAATCAGCCCTTGATTGGTAATTTGCTGCGCAATATAGCCAGAGGCTTGTTGCGTAGACATTCCCAGATTTTCCAGTTGCGAATACATTTGCTGCGCATTTGGATTATACGGCGAAACAGACTCCGTTAGCTGCGCATGGTGGAGTGCTTCGCGGTTGGTCCAAAGCGTCGTGGTGATTGACGTCCCAATAGAGCCTGCAAGGGTACGCGCAAAGTTCGACAGACTCGACGCCGCCGCCATACGCTCAGGCGGAAGCCCGGAAAGCGTAATGGTCGTCAGTGGCATAAAGAAGCATGCCACGGCGAAACCCTGAATAAACTGCGGCCAGGCCGATGCGCCAAAATCCATTCCCGGCTCAAACGTATAGGCACGCCAGTAGAAACACACCGCATACATGATAAAGCTGAATGTCACCAGCCGTCGCATATCAAGCTTATGAGCAAAGCGTCCGATAATCGGCGATAGCAGTACTGGAATTATCCCAACCGGTGCCGACGCCAGACCCGCCCAGGTTGCCGTATAGCCGTATACCTCCTGCAATAGCTGCGGCAGCAAGACAATTGCGCCGAAGTAGAGCATGTAGGCGAGACTGATACACAGACAGCCGATGGTAAAGTTTCGCGACTTAAACAACGACAGGTCGACTATCGGGTTGTCATCGGTCAGCTCCCAGACAATCAAGAAGCTAATCGCCACCACCGCGACGACGGTCAGAACAACGACTTCAGTTGAGTTAAACCAATCCAGCTCTTTCCCGCGGTCGAGCATGATCTGCAGACTGCCAATACCGACAACCAGCAGCGCAAGCCCGATGGCGTCGATACGACGGTGCTCGGTTTTTGTCTCACGGCCACGCAGCGTTTGCAGGGTCAGCAACACCACCACAGCACCGATTGGCACGTTGATAAAGAAGATCCAGCCCCAGTGATAGTTATCACTGATATAACCACCGAGAATAGGTCCACAGATTGGCGCCACAATAACCGTCATTGACCACAATGCCAGAGCAATACTTCGCTTTGCGGGTGGATAGTTATTGAGTAGAAGACTCTGTGAAAGTGGAATCAGTGGCCCGGCAACAATCCCCTGGATAACGCGGAAGAAAATCAGCATTTCCAAACTGTTGGACATGCCGCAAGCCCATGAAGCCAGCACGAACAAAATCGTCGACCACATGAACAACTTCACTTCACCAAGGCGCTTTGCCAGCCACCCGGTGATAGGAATTGAGATGGCATTTGCCACCCCAAACGACGTAATAACCCAAGTCCCCTGGCTCAGTGATGAGCCAAGGTTGCCGGCGATCGTCGGAATTGCCACGTTGGCGATGGTGGAGTCCAGCACCTGCATAAAGGTCGCCAATGATAAGGCGATGGTCATTATGACCAGTGGAGCCCCTTCCAGCGGTTTTTGCTGTTTCATACAAGCTCCGCTTTGTTAACCCGCATTGGCCTGGATGATGTTATTGATAAGCTCGTTGGCGGGCGCAAGGTTCAGCTCGCGCGCGTTGCTTTCATACACCGGAGAGCTACGCGTTTCATTCGCCAACATATTGCCTTCGCGGTTACTGGTATCCACGGTCACTAACGTGGAAAGCCCGATACGCAGCGGATGCTGTTCAAGCTGCTTGGCATCCAGCTCAATACGCACCGGTAAACGCTGAACGACTTTAATCCAGTTACCCGTCGCGTTTTGTGCAGGCAGCAGTGAGAATGCGCTACCCGTGCCCATATCGAGCCCCACGACTTTACCGGTGTACTCGACTTTGTCGCCGTAAATGTCACTGACGATGGTCGCCGGTTGGCCAATACGCATATGCGCAAGCTGTGTTTCTTTGAAGTTCGCATCAACCCACAAACCACTGGCTGGCACGATGGCCATCAGAGGCGTTGTCGGGCTAATCTGCGCGCCAACTTGCACCACGCGACGTGAAACATAGCCGGTCATTGGGCTGACAATCTTAGTGCGTTGCAGTGCCATCCAGGCGTTACGCAACTCAGCAGCGGCTTGTTTCACGTTTGGCTGCTCTTCGAGTTTTGTCCCGAGGATCATGGCCTGATTGGCGTTATATTGTTGAATAGCAACATCCAGTTGCGCTTGAGCCGATGCGACAGCATCTCGGGCGTGTTGCAATTCTTCACGGCCAATCAGGTTAGCCGTACCCAACGGCACGCGGCGATTCAAGTCACTTTGAGCCTGTGCAAGAGAGGTCTTTTGCAGCTCGATATTGGCCTGATATTGCTTATTGTTAATCATTAACTGACGCGTCTGGCGTACGCTTGAAGCCAGCACAGTTTGTGCTTGTTCAAAAGCTTGCTCAGCATCAGCCTGGTCCAGCGTCACCAATACATCGCCCTGTTTAACGAAGTTGGTATTATCTGCCCAAACCTTGGTTACGCTTCCGGAAACCTGGGACATTATCTGCACCTGATTACCGGCCACATACGCATCATCCGTATTTTCGTAGTGACGTAACACTAAAAACCAATAAATCCCATATGCCACAGCAATAATTACAAACAGCAGGGTCAATACAAGCAAAGCACCTTTACGTTTGCCTTTCTTGTTACCCGGCTGTTGCGGGGTTTTAGTCTCCGCATGTGCGCTCATGCCTATCTCCACACTTTTTTATTATAGTGATCGGCTGAGCCGACCTGTTAGACCCGACAGGCCAGCAAGGTGAGTTGCTGGCCTGTCAGTATTTTTTCTTTGGGGTACTACGATATAACGCGTTAACAGCACTTAGCGCACGGCTTCAAGTACCGTCTGGTTTTCATCCATTTCATCAAGGCGGGTGAGCAGTTTGCGGGTAATCTGTTCCAGTTGCTCTTTTTCCGAACCACTCAGCGCGGACCACAATTCATGTAAGCAGTGGTGCTGCGGTGGTAACACCTGATGCAAGAATTCTAGACCTTTGTCGGTCAAATGCAGATGCAGGCAGCGGCGATCGTTCTCGCTTTCACGGCGTTCAATCCAGCCACGCTTTTCCAACTCATCGGCAATTCGGGTTGCATTAGTACGTGATGAACCTAATGCGCAACTCAACTCTGAAGGCTGGATACTATGATTTTCCTGCGATTCAAGAGTGATTAACGCCATAAACAGCGTTTCGTTAATCCCCTGAGCTTTCAGCATTTTATTGCGGTTTTCCAAAAGCTTGCCTTGCATATGCATGCACAGACGTGTCAGCAGAACTTCCTGGTATGGGAATTCCTCGTAGCGTTTGGCGCGAAATTTTAGCATTTGTTCAATGGGCGTAAACGAACTATCCATTTTGGCATAACCTCATTAGTTTCTGTCGATATAGTAACTATGGTGACAAATAAAGTAAATGTATTATTTATGTGTTTTTTATTCGTTAGGTGGATATAACCATCATCAGTTTCCAGGTTAATCCATAACCCAGGGCACTTAATAGTGTCGGGATAATAATGCTACGCGTCTTATAAAAGCTCAGTCCGAGAATGATAAAACCCATAATCGTCGGGACCAGTCGCTGAGCATCGTGCATGATTTCAGGCACACTTGAGACCACCAGCAACGCACAAATTGATGCAATTCCAATACTGTCGAGCAGTACGCCTGTCGCGCCTCGTTTGGCCGGACGCGTTGTATTTGCCCGAATACGCAGGGGCAAATAACGAAACAGGTAATTGGCACACCCGACCAGCAGGCCCAGCAAAAGCACTTGGGTACTCATCCGGGCTCTCCTTGATAAAACGCCTGGACTAATGCCGCCAGACATCCACAGACAATCCCTGCAAGAATCGCCGCAGGAATGGAAACCAGGGTCACGCCCAACATGGCACCTGCAAGCGATGCGGTGACCGTCCAGGATTGCTTCCGCTGGAACGACGCCAGCAGGAAACTCATGAACAGGGCAGGTAACATAAACCCTAAAGCCGCTTCAACTGCTGGCAGATTATCCAGCAAACCATTACCCGACCATGCTCCAAGTGCCGTGCCTAAAACCCATGAGAACCACGAGCTAAAGGCGATACCGATCATCCAGTTTTCGCTCCAGCGGCGGTTATCGCGCACCAGTTTGGCGGTGGCGGCAGCAAACACTTCATCCGTCAGGCCGAATGCCCAAATCGCGGTTTTAGGTCTGCTCAATCGGCGAGTAATACGTTGACGCAGGGAAGGGCCATATAAGACGTGACGCACATCCATTGCCATAACCGTTAATGCGGCAACCCATAAAGAGCTCCCGGCAGCCAATAAAGCCGTAATAACAAACTGACTGGCACCCGCATAAATAATGCAGGAGAAAAACAGACTTTCGAGCGGAGTAAATCCCAGCTTGGTGGCATTAAGCCCAAATGCAAATGCGACCGGGATATAGCTAATGACAATAGGTAAACTGTCTTTCAGCCCTTCACCCCAGGTAGCATCGCTTTGATTATTTTCTAATGGAACTGTTGCAGGACTTTCCATATTACATATTTATATATTTCTGACGTTAATGTCACTTAAGTGAACAAACTGAGATAACCTTAACAGACTGGTACGACCCTTAATACCCCCAAATTTTCCCTTGAGGAGATATAGGATTAGTAGCATCACGGTTGACGGTGATAGCCACGCCACCACACTACTAAATTTAGTAGTGCGATTATGGCACCTGCAGCACACACACCATTCCATCCAGCATGTTGATAGGCCGTTGCGGAAATAATTGAACCTACAGCACCGCCAATAAAGTAACTGGTCATATAACCGGCGGTCAGACGATTTCGGGCTTCCGGCATCATGCGATAGATAACCGTTTGGTTGGTAATATGGACACCCTGAACCGTTAAATCGAGCACCAGAATCCCGACGATGAGTGCGATAACGGAATACTGCCCCATCGCGGTCGCCATCCATGACAATAACAGCAGCACAAGCCCGATGGTGGTGGTGAGATGCGCTTTGCCTTTATCGGCAAATCCGCCAGCCGGACGCGCACCCAAAGCCCCCGCAGCCCCCGCGAGGCCAAATAAACCAATCACTCCTTCCGAGAAGTTAAACGGTGGCGATGCCAGCAGAAAGGCCATCGACGTCCAGAGAATACTGAAATTGGCAAAAGTCAGGCAGCCGAGCAATGCGCGGGTACGCAGCAGTGGAGTTTTGATAAACAGGCCGAATACCGACGAGAGCAATTGCAGATAATTCAGATGAGTCTCGGATTTCACTTTCGGCAAGCCACGCCACAAGGCCAGCGCCATCGCCACCATCAAAACACTCGCGACCCAATAAACGGTGCGCCAGCCGCCAATACTTGCCAGCAACCCGGCCACGGTACGCGCCAGTAAAATCCCCAGCAGCAACCCGCTCATAATGGTGCCGACGACTTTGCCGCGCTTTTCAGGCTCTGCAAGTGTTGCGGCCAACGGCACGAGAATTTGTGCGACCACTGAGAACAAACCGGTGAGTGCGGTGCCAAGAATCATCATCCACAGTGTCTGGCTCAGCGCCACTATCACCATGCCTCCGGCGGCCAGCAGCGTCATAAAGACAATCAGCCCACGGCGTTCGAACATATCGCCCAGCGGCACCAGGAACAGTAAACCTACGGCGTAGCCCAACTGCGCGGCGGTAACGATAAATCCGGCCTGGTTTATTGAGAGGGAAAAGGCATTCGCAATCGTGTCGAGCAGGGGTTGTGCATAGTAGTTGCTGGCGACGGCTAAACCCGTGGCGAGAGACATCAGGACAATCAGCGCGGGGCTCAGTCCTTGAGTGGAATTTTTCATTCTAATTCTTCGGCTTGTGATGATAGAGCGGGAATAATAGCTAAAAATAAGGTAGGCAGGAGTCGGATTGTGCGTTTTGTTTTAATCAGGAATGCTCTCACCCTAACCCTCCCCCACAGGAGAGAGAACCGTTCGGTTTCACTTCTCCTGGTGGGAGAGGGGGCTGTGGTTTTCTCCTTCTATTGAGCAGAAGGCCGGGATGAGGGCGTTCTTAAAGGACTTACTTCGCCGCTAGCGCCTCTTTCACCCAGCCATCAAACTCAGCCTGGTGTGCTTTAATCCAGCCATCAACGTGACCCTGAATATCCGCTTCTGACGCTTTACCGCTATGCATCATCGAATTCTCGGCATTGATATCCGCCAGTGGCAGTTTCATCAGGCTAAACAGTTTCGCCGCCTGTGGGTTTTTCACCGCCCA
>NZ_DATERI010000214.1:0-8042 GCF_035271705.1 Buttiauxella sp. | reverse complement strand
GTTTATTTTTACCGTCGGCATCGAGGTGAGTAAGCATGCTTATCTGTTTGGCGGCAACGGTTTGTTCAGCGTGCTGAATTTGCTGGGTGGCCTTATTTGGCTCGGGTTGATGTTTGCGTTCTTGAAAGATAAGAGTGTCGGTAATCGCACTGACGCATAAAGTGGCTGGATGCCGCTTACGCTAATCCATTCTCAAAACGGTCAAAAAAATACCCCGGCATGCCGGGGTATTGTGTTTTTAGCGTGCGGTATTACTTAACCGCCATACCCGCTTGCGCACCGCTATCCGGGCTTAACAGGAAGATATCTTTCCCGCCAGGACCTGCTGCCATCACCATCCCTTCAGAGATGCCGAAGCGCATTTTACGCGGTGCCAGGTTTGCCACCATAATGGTCAAACGACCTTCCAGTGCCGCAGGGTCTGGATAGGCTGAACGGATACCCGAGAACACGTTACGTTTCTCGCCGCCAAGATCCAGCGTCAGGCGCAGCAGCTTGTCAGAACCTTCAACAAATTCCGCTTTTTCGATCAGTGCAACACGCAAATCCACTTTGGCGAAATCATCAAAAGCAATGGTTTCAGCTATCGGGTCGTCAGCCAGTGGGCCAGTCACCGGGGTGCTGGCGGCCTTCACTTCTTCTTTCGATGCTTCAACCAGCGCTTCAACCTGTTTCATTTCAATACGGTTATACAGCGCTTTGAAGGTGTTCACTTTATGGTTCAACAGCGGGGTGTTGATGCTGTCCCAGGTCAGTTCACAGTTCAGGAACGCTTCAGTACGTTCAGAAAGCGTCGGCAGAACCGGTTTCAGCCAGGTCATCAGTACGCGGAACAAGTTAATGCCCATGGTGCAGATGGCTTGCAGGTCGGCATCGCGGCCTTCTTGTTTCGCCACCACCCACGGTGCTTGCTCATCCACATAACGGTTTGCCGCATCGGCAAGCGCCATGATTTCACGCACAGCTTTACCAAACTCGCGGCTTTCCCACGCTTCGCCAATGGACTGTGCCGCATCGGTGAAGGTTTTGTACAGCGCTGGATCGGCAATTTCAGCAGAAAGCTGGCCGTCAAAACGCTTGGCAATAAAGCCTGCGTTACGGGAAGCCAGATTGACCACTTTGTTGACGATGTCGCTATTCACACGCTGCACGAAATCTTCCAGATTCAGGTCGATATCATCGATACGTGATGAGAGTTTCGCGGTGTAGTAGTAACGCAGGCTGTCCGCATCGAAATGGTTCAACCAGGTGCTGGCTTTAATGAATGTACCGCGCGATTTAGACATCTTCGCGCCGTTGACCATCACATAACCGTGGACAAACAGGTTAGTCGGCTTGCGGAAACCACTGCCTTCAAGCATGGCAGGCCAGAACAAGCTGTGGAAATAAACGATATCTTTACCGATGAAGTGATACAGCTCGGTGGTGGAATCTTTCTTCCAGTATTCGTCAAAGCTCTCGGTATCGCCGCGTTTGTCACACAGGTTTTTAAACGAACCCATGTAGCCGATTGGCGCATCCAGCCAGACGTAGAAGTATTTACCCGGCGCACCAGGAATTTCAAAGCCGAAGTAAGGCGCATCGCGGGAGATATCCCACTGTTGCAAGCCAGACTCGAACCACTCCTGCATTTTATTCGCCACTTGTTCTTGCAGCGCGCCAGAACGAGTCCAGGCTTGCAGCATTTCGCTAAACGATGGCAAATCAAAGAAGAAATGCTCGGAATCACGCATTTCAGGCGTTGCGCCAGACACCACGGATTTCGGGTCGATAAGCTCGGTTGGGCTGTAAGTTGCGCCACAGACTTCGCAGTTATCACCGTATTGGTCTGGAGATTTACATTTCGGGCAGGTGCCTTTAACGAAACGGTCTGGCAGGAACATGCCTTTTTCCGGATCGTAAAGCTGAGAAATAGTCCGGTTTTTAATAAAACCATTCTCTTTCAGGCGGCCATAAATCAGCGACGCCAGATCACGGTTTTCATCGCTATGCGTGGAGTGATAGTTATCATAGCTGATGTTAAAACCAGCAAAATCAGTCTGATGCTCCTGGCTCATTTCGGCAATCATCTGCTCTGGTGTAATACCTAACTGCTGTGCTTTGAGCATGATAGGCGTACCGTGTGCATCGTCTGCGCAGATGAAGTTAACCGTGTTTCCGCGCATTCGTTGGTAACGGACCCAGACGTCAGCCTGAATGTGCTCCAGCATATGACCGAGGTGGATTGAGCCGTTAGCGTACGGAAGTGCGCACGTTACCAATAATTTTTTCGCGGTTTGAGCCATAGTAGAAATTGCATCTTCTAAAGATAAAAGGGCTTTGATGTTAACCGAAAGGCCGCCTCGTGGTAAACCACACAAGGCGCACAAGGAAATTTTTATCGCCTCCGATGGGTTCTGGTATGCTTAACACACTGCAATGTCCGATAAAAAAACATAAGGAGTCGGGATGAACTCTCAATCCCAGGCAAGCAAATCCCCCGAGCAGCTACGCGCTATGGTTGCTGGGACACTGGCCAATTTTCAGCACCCCACCCTCAAACACAATCTGACTGCCTTAAAAGCTCTGCATCATGTCGCCATGCTCGATGACACGCTACACGTCGAGTTGCTGATGCCGTTCGCCTGGCGTAGTGGTTTTGAGGCCTTGCAAGAGCAATGCAGCTCAGATTTATTGCGTATCACCGGGGCAAAAGCGGTGGACTGGAAGCTCAGCCACAACATCGCTACCTTAAAGCGGGTGAAAAACCATCCGGGCATTAACGGCGTGAAGAATATTATCGCCATTAGCTCTGGTAAAGGTGGGGTAGGGAAGTCGAGTACGGCAGTAAACCTCGCGCTGGCGCTGATTGCTGAAGGGGCGAAAGTCGGGATTCTGGATGCGGATATTTATGGTCCTTCAATCCCTACCATGTTGGGTGCCGAACACGAACGCCCAACCTCACCCGACGGCACGCACATGACGCCTATTGTGGCGCACGGTCTGGCGACCAATTCCATCGGTTACCTGGTCACTGACGAAAACGCCATGGTGTGGCGCGGCCCGATGGCCAGCAAAGCGCTGATGCAAATGCTGCAAGAAACCATGTGGCCGGATTTAGATTACCTGGTGTTGGATATGCCACCGGGTACGGGCGATATTCAATTAACGCTTGCGCAAAACATTCCGGTAACCGGTGCGGTGGTTGTCACCACGCCGCAGGATATTGCGCTCATTGATGCGCGCAAAGGCATTGTGATGTTTGAGAAAGTGGATGTGCCGGTACTGGGCATCGTTGAGAACATGAGCATGCACGTTTGCAGCAATTGCGGTCATCATGAGGCGATTTTTGGCACTGGCGGTGCGCAGAAACTGGCGGACCAGTACCATACCAAACTGCTGGGCCAGATGCCGTTGCACATTACGCTGCGTGAAGATCTTGATGCCGGTAAACCGACGGTTATCAGCCGTCCGGAAAGCGAGTTTACTGCGGCATACCGCCAACTGGCGGGAAGTGTTGCCTCAACGCTTTACTGGCAAGGTGAAGTGATCCCGGCGGATATTGCGTTCCGCGCGGTGTAATCTCCGACCCTCGTCCACTCAGGGCGAGGGTTGTACTCCATTCATACCCTCCATCTCAACAAACCGTGTGATTACCGGTACGAAATCAAAAATTATTGAATCCCCTCAAAGAAAGTTATGACGCATCGTTGTATGTTACGCGCCCATTACCCGTCATATTTCAAGCTGCCTCTTTGTTGGCTGTGTGTACTCACCCGAATCACTTACTCAAGTAAGCTCATCGGGATTCGTCCACTTGCCGCCGTGATGCAACCCGAAATATTGAGGGGATAACTTTCAACGGCGGGTGTGATGTACGAGTTTAACCTGGTGTTACTGCTGCTCCAGCAGATGTGCGTCTATCTGGTGATTGCCTGGCTGATGAGTAAGACGCGGCTGTTTATCCCGCTGATGCAGGTCACTGTACGTTTACCCCACAAGCTTCTGTGCTACGTCACCTTCTCCATTTTTTGCATTATGGGCACCTATTTTGGCCTGCACATTGATGACTCCATCGCCAACACCCGCGCCATCGGGGCTGTCATGGGAGGATTGCTCGGTGGGCCACTGGTTGGCGGGCTGGTAGGGTTAACCGGTGGGTTGCATCGTTATTCAATGGGCGGCATAACTGCGCTGAGCTGCATGTTTTCAACGATTGTTGAAGGTCTGCTCGGCGGGTTGTTACATCGCTTACTCATTCGCCGCGGGCGCAGCGACTTATTGTTTAATCCGTTGACGGCGGGCGGCATTACGCTGGTGGCTGAAATTTTCCAGATGGGCATTATTCTGCTGATTGCCCGCCCATTTGCGGACGCCCTCCATTTGGTGAAAAGTATTGCCGCACCGATGGTCGTCACCAACACCGTAGGTGCCGCGCTGTTCATGCGTATTTTGCTCGACAAACGCGCGATGCTTGAAAAGTACACTTCGGCATTTTCGGCCACGGCACTGAAAGTGGCCGCCTCCACCGAAGGGATTTTGCGCCAGGGTTTTAACCAGGAAAACAGCATGAAAGTGGCGCAGGTGCTGCATCATGAGCTGGATATTGGCGCGGTCGCCATCACTGATCATGAAAAGCTGCTGGCATTTACCGGCATTGGCGCGGATCACCATTTACCGGGGCGTCCCATTGCATCTGATTATACCTGGCAGGCCATTGAGCGCGGCGAGGTGGTGTATGCCGATGGCAATGAAGTGCCATACCGCTGCTCGTTGCATCCTCATTGCAAACTTGGCTCGACATTGGTTATCCCACTGTATGGCGAAAACAGCCGCGTGATTGGCACCATCAAACTGTATGAAGCGAAAAACCGCTTGTTCAGCTCGATAAATCGCACCCTCGGTGAAGGCATCGCACAATTGTTATCCGCGCAGATTTTAGCGGGGCAATATGAACGACAAAAGCAAATGCTCACACAGTCAGAAATCAAACTGCTGCACGCTCAGGTCAATCCGCATTTCTTGTTTAACGCGCTCAATACACTGGTGGCCGTTATCCGTCGGGATAACGAACAGGCGTGTCAGTTGGTGCAATATCTCTCGACTTTCTTCCGTAAAAACTTAAAGCGCCCGAGCGAGATAGTGACGCTCGCCGATGAAATCGAGCATGTGAATGCCTATCTGCAAATCGAACAGGCGCGTTTTCAGTCTCGCTTAAAAGTGCAACTTAATGTGCCACCGCAACTGGCGCAGATACGGTTACCGGCCTTCACGTTGCAGCCGATTGTCGAAAACGCGATTAAACACGGGACTTCGCAACTGCTCGGGGTCGGCGAAATCACGATTAACGCTTGTCAGACGGGCGAGTATTTGCACCTTTCTATCGAAGACAATGCCGGTTTATACCAACAAAACACCCGCGCCAGTGGGTTGGGTATGAACCTGGTGGATAAACGCCTGCGCGCCCGATACGGCGATGACTGTGGCATTAAAGTGGATTTTGAGACAGACCGATTTACCCGCATTACCCTACGTTTACCTCTGGAGGAAACCCCATGTTAAAAGTGCTGATTGTCGACGACGAGCCGCTGGCGCGTGAAAACCTGCGCATCATGCTGCAAAACGAGCCTGACCTTGAGATTGTGGGGGAGTGTGGTAATGCGGTCGAAGCGATGGGGGCGGTGCATCGTTTGCATCCTGACGTGGTGTTTGCGGATATTCAGATGCCGCGCATCAGCGGGCTGGAGATGGCGAGCATGCTTGATCCTGAGCAGCGGCCCTACATTGTGTTTCTCACCGCGTTTGATGAGTACGCAGTAAAAGCCTTCGAAGAACACGCTTTTGACTATTTGCTCAAACCGATAGAGAGCAAACGGCTGGAGAAAACCTTACACCGTTTGCGCCATGAACGCGGCAGTCAGGATATGACGCTGCTGACGCCAAACCAGGAAAATCTCAAATTTATCCCGTGCACCGGGCAGAGCCGAATCTATCTGCTACAAATGGATGAGGTGATGTTTGCCAGTAGCCGGATGAGTGGCGTGTATGTCACCAACGCGCAAGGCGCGGAAGGGTTCACTGAGTTGACGTTGCGCACGCTGGAAAGCCGTACTCCGCTGGTGCGCTGCCATCGGCAATATCTGGTCAATATGGCGCATCTCAAAGAGATCCGCTTTGAAGACGGCGGCCAGGCAGAATTAATGTTGCGCGATGGGCAATCCGTTCCGGTCAGTCGTCGATATTTAAAGAGCCTGAAGGAGGCATTAGGGCTTAAAGCAATGTAAATACCCGTCATACTTCAAGCTTCAGCGGCGTTGGCTACGCTCACAAACCCCAGTCACTTACTCAAGTAAGCTCCTGGGGATTTGCGCACTTGCCGCCTTGCTGCCACTCGAATTATTTAGGGTATATATTGTCATCTCTCTATATACTGCCCGCTTTCAAGATTTAGAACGAGAGAACCATCACTATGATGAATAACGACGTATTACGCAGCGTGCGTTACATGCTGAATTTGGGCAACGACGATATGGTGAAAATTTTCGCCCTGACCGACGTTGCCGTGACTGCTGAGCAGATCGTAACCTGGACCAAAAAAGAAGACGAAGAGCACTTCAAACTCTGCCCAGACATCCTGATGGCAAACTTCCTTAACGGTTTGATTTACTTCAAACGCGGTAAAGATGAAAGCAAGCCGGCACCGAAAATTGAACGCAAGATGACCAATAACATCATCCTGAAAAAGCTGCGTATTGCGTTTGATTTGAAAACTGATGACGTACTTGAAATTCTGACTACCCAGGAATTCCGCATCTCAATGCCAGAAATCACGGCGATGATGCGCGCGCCAGAAAACAAAAACTTCCGCGAATGTGGCGACCAGTTCCTGCGCTACTTCCTGCGCGGTTTAACGGCACGCGTGCACGTCGCGAAGAAGTAAGAGACTGTTTTAAACGTCCAATGAATGTCGGATTAGCGTAGCGACATCCGACATCCGACATAAATAAGCGGCATGATTTTTATCACTCTTTTATGTCAGCTGTGAAGGAAGGTCGATATCACGCTGTGAATCGACATCGCTAACATCAATGAAATGAATGGCTTCATCGCGCAGCAATTCACGCGCACCGTTATCACCGGTTAACTGGCAAAGTTTGTCATACCAGGCGTGGGAGAACCCCACCGGATGACCCGGCTGCGTGTTTGCGCAAGGGCGCACCAACGAGTGGAATTCCAGAGCCTGCGCCACCTCGACAAATACCAGAGGGGGGACAAACGGCATATCCGCCAGATGAATCAACCAACCGTGCCAGTGTGGCGTCGCGCCAACACCCGCGGCAATCGACTCACCTAATCCACTGCTTTCGATAAGTGTTACGGGCACCTGTTGCGTGCTGCACAACGTTTGAATTTCAATATTTTCCGGACGAGTCACCACATGCACCGCAAGGCCTGAAGCCTGCGCGTGGCGCAGTGTTTGTGCAAACACGCTGCCGTCGTTGAGCAACGCATTGAGTTTATTGCCTTGTCCACCCGCTTGAGTAAAGCGTTCTGCTCGCCCTGCCGCCGTGATAATAATGCCAGGTTTGATATTCAAGACTGATTCCTCAGTACTTTTTTGTTGCGTCATAAAATCAACGACATGCGCAACAATGTTTTTTTATGAAAATGAGATGTTAATTCTCACATGGTTTAAGTATAAATATATACACTTATATTCATTACGGGAATGTATTAAAAACACGCTTAATTGTTTGAAAGTAAGACAATAATAAATTACATGGGATGCTTTAAGAGCAATTTTAATTCATCACGGCGCAGG
Organism: Buttiauxella sp.; assembly: GCF_035271705.1. Lineage (GTDB taxonomy): Bacteria > Pseudomonadota > Gammaproteobacteria > Enterobacterales > Enterobacteriaceae > Buttiauxella. The sequence goes on along the minus strand of NZ_DATERI010000214.1, from coordinate 241 downwards.
TTTATTAAGCGCGCGGTGGTTGCCGGAGTCGCGGTCTATCTCGCCCCTCTCTATAGCCGAGCCTATGCCGCGCTATTTGAGCAAAAAATTCTCCAGTCTCCGAACTGGGATGCGAGAAACAAGCGTATCCGTTTCCGTATTGATGGCCGGGCGAAAGTCATGGGGCATAAAGTTTTTGCGCGTGATATTCGCGCTGTCGATATGCCGCACTGGCCGCAGAAACAGGCGCACGCTTTTATTC
>NZ_DATERI010000213.1:0-34263 GCF_035271705.1 Buttiauxella sp. | reverse complement strand
CCACATCGGTCTAACCCTATTATTTGTTGTGTATACTCGAAATCGCCTGAAATTCTTTTGGGCAAACCTCCATTCATCCAATGAAGGGAAATTGTTATGAAGAAAGTTCTCTATGGCGCTTTAGCCATATTCACGCTGGCAACTGCTGGCGCGGCGAGTGCTGACCCGGTAGCGGTGGGTGAAGCAGCCGGCGCACAAGCAACTTCTGTGTCTGCAGGGATTTCTACTGCGACCAGCGCCAGCACTGTCGGGTCGGCAGTGGGTGTAGCACTTGCTGCAACCGGTGGTGGCGATGGTTCCAATACTGGAACGACAACCACCACGACGACCAGCACCCGTTAATTTCACGGGTGATTTAACCCTAACCACACTTCGGTGTGGTTATTTCTACTCTGGGAAAACCTCGTGCAGCGACTCGCAATCCTTCTTGCCTGCTTGTTACTTCAGGCCTGTTCTGATTCAACCAAGGGCCTTGGCGCTTCGCTTTGGCACAGCATTGTTGGCGATGACGGCATACAGCTAACCAATGACGAGCTCCAGAATATGCGCTACGCCAGCCAGTACATGCGCATTAATAACGGCCCGCAGATATTTGTGGTGTTGGCCTATGACGAAGAAGGCCAACAAAAATGGGTCACCCAGGACCGGGCGATGATCGTTACGGAAAAGGGTCGCATCGTGAAAACCACAGGCCTTAGCGACAACCTCCAGCAAGTGACTAACCGGGCAAGCGACCCGTTGGTAAAAGCGAACCAGATTGTGGATGGCACCCGCTGGACACGGCAAATGGCCTGGACCGAACACCAACAAGTGCACATGGCGACCGCCCGTTCAACTTTCACCTGGGAGGGGACAGAAACGTTGGACGTTGCTAACAGCACCACGTCCGTTCGCGTCCTCGACGAAGAAGTGACTGCCGCCGGGAAAACCTGGCATAACCGTTTCTGGATAGACAGCGAAGGCGAGGTACGCCAGTCAAAACAATATCTTGGACCAGATTATTGGCCTGTCACTACGATTTTGTTGAAGGCGGCAAAACAATGAAAATAAACGCCAGACCTAACCCATGGTGGATGGCGCTTTGCTTATCCACTCTGGGACTTAATGCCTACGCCGCCGGGAACGTGACAATTTATCCCGCGAATCAGCAACTGACCAACGTTGAACGCCTCGCTGATTTAGTCACCCAACCGTCGCTCGCTCAAGCGTGGTGGCCGGGGGCTGTCATCAGCGAGCGGCAGGCATCAACGGTTGCAGAGCAACAGCATCAGAAATTATTGGCTCAATTAAGCAAATTTGCAGCCGAAGAAAGCGGTGACGACGCGGCAGCCATCAATGGGTTGCGCCAGCAGATGCAGGCTATTCACGTCACCGGGCGGCAGTTTGTCGACCTCGATCCCGACTGGGTCCGCGTCCATCCTCTTGCCAATGTGCCTTTGCAAGGCGAATACAGCCTGTGGACCGGGCCGCAGCCTTCCACCATCACGCTGATGGGGTTGGTGAGCTCACCGGGTGCGAAGCCTTTCGTTGCAGGGCGCAGCGCGGATGAATATCTGGATGGCATAGAAAAACTCAGTGGTGCCGACCGCAGCTACGCATGGGTTATTTATCCGGATGGGAAAACACAAAAAGCGCCGGTGGCCTACTGGAATCATCGCCATGTCGAACTCACGCCGGGAAGCATCCTGTTTGTTGGTTTTAAAGACCGACTTTTTAATTCTGATTTCAACGAACTGAATCAGCAAATCCTTCACTCTCTGACTCATCGGAGACCGGATTGATGAAGAATAAAACTCTCTACAGTTTGCTGGCACTGGCGGTCTCCGCTGCCTGCCACGCAGAAACCTTCCCTGCACCTGTCGGCCCCTCGCAATCGGATTTCGGCGGTGTTGGTTTGCTGCAGACTCCCACGGCGCGTATGGCGCGCGAAGGGGAATTTAGTCTCAACTATCGCGATAACGACCAGTACCGCTTTTACTCGGCTTCGGTGCAACTTTTCCCATGGCTTGAAACGACGCTGCGCTACACCGACGTGCGTACTAAACAGTACAGTAGTGTCGACGCTTTCTCCGGTGATCAGACCTACAAAGATAAAGCCTTCGATATGAAAATCCGTCTTTGGGAAGAAGGGTATTACTTGCCGCAAGTGGCGGTGGGGGTACGCGACTTGGGCGGCACCGGGCTGTTTGACGGCGAATATGTGGTGGCGAGCAAAGCCTGGGGTCCGTTCGATTTTACCCTTGGCATGGGATGGGGCTACATGGGCACGGGCGGTAACGTAAAAAGCCCGTTTTGCGAAGTGAGCGACGGTTTTTGCTATCGCGACAACCGCTACAACCAGGCGGGTTCATTTAACTTCAGCGGCATGTTTCATGGGCCAGCTTCATTGTTTGGCGGTATCGAATACCAGACTCCGTGGCAACCGCTACGCCTGAAGTTGGAATACGAAGGCAATAATTACACGCAAGATTTTGCCGGGAAACTCGAGCAGCGTAGCAACTTTAACGTCGGCGCTATCTATCGTGTCACCGATTGGGCCGACGTTAACGTCAGCTATGAGCGCGGCAATACCTTTATGTTTGGCGTCACGTTGCGCACTAACTTCAACGATTTACGCCCAAGTTATAACGATAATCGCCGCCCGCAATACCAACCTCAGCCGCAAGACGAAATTTTACAGCCGACGGTGGTGGCGAATCAGCTCACACAGTTGAAATACAACGCCGGTCTGGCGAACCCGAATATTCAGGTGAAAGGCGACACCTTGTATGTGACGGGTGAACAGGTGAAATACCGCGATTCCCGCGAAGGGATTGAGCGTGCCAACCGCATCATCATGAACGACCTACCGGAGAACATCCGCACCGTTCGTATTACCGAAACGCGCCTGAATTTGCCACAAGTGACGACCGAAACGGATGTTTCGAGTCTACGTCACCATCTGGAAGGCGAGCCGCTTGGGCATGAAACGCAACTGGTACAGAAACGTCTTGAGCCAGTGGTGCCAGAGAAAACGGAGCAAGGGTATTTCATCGATAAATCCAGGATGAATTTCTCGATTAACCCGGTGCTGAACCAATCTATAGGCGGGCCAGAAAGCTTCTATATGTATCAGGTCGGTGTAATGGCAACTGCCGACTGGTGGGTCACGGATCATTTGCTGACGACCGGTAGCCTGTTTGCCAACATCGCCAATAACTACGACAAATTTAACTACACCAACCCACCGAATGACTCGACGCTGCCACGCGTGCGTACCCACGTCCGTGACTATGTAGAGAACGATGTCTACGTCAATAACCTGCAAGCCAACTACTTCCAGTATCTGGGGAACAGCTGGTATGGGCAGGTGTACGGTGGTTATCTCGAAACCATGTATGGCGGGGTGGGGGCAGAAGTGCTGTATCGCCCGGTCGACAGCAATTGGGCGATTGGTGCCAACGCCAACTACGTCAAACAGCGTGACTGGCAAAGCCCCTTGGACATGATGAAGTTCACTGACTACAGCGCGCCAACCGGCCATATCACAGGCTACTGGACACCGCCGTTTGCCGATGACGTACTCGTGAAATTGAGTATTGGGCAGTATCTGGCCAAAGATAAAGGCGGCACGCTGGAAATCTCCAAACGCTTCGACAGCGGTGTGGTGGTGGGGACTTACGCGTCTATCACCAACGTATCGAAAGAAGAGTATGGGGAAGGGGATTTCACCAAAGGTTTCTACGTCAACGTACCGCTGGATATCTTCTCTTCTTCGCCAACCCGCAGCCGCGCACAGGTAAGCTGGACACCGCTGACGCGTGACGGTGGACAGATGCTGGGACGTAAGTTTGAGTTGTATGGGATGACGAGCGATCGGGATATTAATTTTAGGTAATGGGGTATAGGAAATTAGGGTGGTTCCAGTAAGTTGTGCGGTTCAGTGAACGAAGCAATCACTGTTCCCCATAGGAATCACCCCACGGATTATCGGTATATAAGTAAATAAACTAGATCTGGATCACATTTTCAACGTATAACAACACCTCGGGACCCTAACCCACGAGGTGTAACAATGACAACAATCACCCGCGTTGAGTTAATCGCCAGCGTTCTACAAACAGTACTCAATCTGGCCCTGCTCACTCTTGGTCTGATCCTCATCATCTTTTTGGGCAAAGAAACCCTGCATTTAGCCAACGTGCTCTTTACGCCTGGCGAAGAGGTCAGCAAATATCTGTTTATCGAAGGGCTGGTGGTTTACTTCCTGTATTTCGAGTTTATCGCCTTGATCGTCAAGTACTTCCAGTCGGGTTACCATTTCCCACTGCGTTATTTTGTCTATATCGGCATCACTGCCATTGTGCGGCTGATCATCATCGACCATAAGGAGCCGCTCGACGTGTTGATTTATTCGGGCGCGATTTTGCTGTTGGTGATAACGCTGTGGCTGTGTAACAGCAGCCGTTTAAAGCGGGAATAAAAAAAAGGCGGCCCTGAGGCCGCCGGAAATAAATCTAAGATGAAATTGAGGGTTTTCAGTGGTATTACATAATGTGAAGCAATAACTTACAGGAAATCCTAACCTTTCACCCCGCCGGCCGTCAGGCCACTCACCAGCCAGCGCTGCGCCAGTAAGAACACCACGGTAATCGGGATAGCGGAAAGTACGGCCGCTGCGGCAAAGTCGCCCCACAAATAGTTTTGTGCGTTGAGATACTGCTGCATGCCCACCGCCAGGGTGTAGCTGTTCACATCGCGCAGCAGCAACGAGGCCACAGGCACTTCGGTAATGGCGGCGATAAACGACAGAATAAACACCACCGCCAGAATCGGTACCGACAGCGGCAGTAACACCAGGCGGAAGGCTTGCCATGGGGTTGCACCATCCAGCGCTGCCGCTTCTTCCAGTGAGTTATCGATAGTTTCGAAGTAACCTTTAATCGTCCAGACATGCAGTGCGATCCCGCCAAGATAGGCGAAGATCACCCCACCATGCGTATTCAGACCGATAAACGGAACGTACTGGCCGAGGCGGTCAAACAAGGCATACAACGCAACCAGTGACAGCACTGCCGGGAACATCTGGAAAATCAGCATCCCTTTGAGCAGCGTCGCTTTACCTGGGAAACGCATACGGGCAAAAGCGTAAGCACACGTCGTTGAGAGCGTCACAATACCCAGCGCAGTAATTACCGCGATTTTAATTGAGTTCCACAACCATAACAGCACCGGGAACGGCGGTGGCGTCACGCTGCCATCAGCATGTTGCACACTGAAACCCAGCGCCAGTTTCCAGTGTTCCCAGGATATTTGATCCGGGATAAGACTGCCGGTGGCGAAGTTACCCGGACGCAGTGAAATCGCAATCACCATCAGCAGCGGGAACATAATCGTCGCGATAAACAGCAGTAACAGTAAGTGCGTCGTGAAGAGTCGCAGTTTCTGAGATTTCGGTTGAACCATAGCCATGAGAGTGTCGCTCCTTAATCAAACTTCATGCGGGTGGCTTTCAAGTTAACAATCGCTAATGCCCCAACCAGCAGGAAGATAAGCGTTGCGATAGCCGCAGCTAAGCCAAAGTCCTGGCCACCGCCGCCTTCAAAGGCGATGCGGTAGGTATAGCTCACCAGCAAGTCCGTGTATCCGGCAGGTGTCGTGGTGCCGAGGCGGTCTGGCCCGCCGTTGGTTAACAGTTGAATCAGCACGAAGTTGTTAAAGTTAAAGGCAAAGCTGGCAATCATTAGCGGCGTCAGCGGCTTAATCAACAGCGGCAGCGTGATTTTAAAGAAGTTCTGGAACGGGCCTGCGCCATCCATTGCCGAGGCTTCATACAGGTCATCTGGAATGGCTTTCAACAAGCCCATGCACAAGATCATCATGTATGGATAACCGAGCCAGGTATTCACGATAATTATCATTGAACGCGCGGTGGTCGGGTCGCTAAACCAGGCGGGTTTGATACCAAACAGTGAGCTCAACATCATGTTGATTTCACCGAAGCTTTGGTTGAACAACCCTTTGAAAATCAAAATAGAAATAAACGACGGGACTGCGTACGGTAGAATCAGCATCACACGATAAATCGCTTTGCCTTTCAGGGATTCCCACTGCACGACGCACGCCAAAATCATGCCAACAGCCACGGTCAGAATCACCGTCAGGACTGAGAAGATCACCGTCCAGACGAAAATCGCCATGAACGGTTTTTGGATACCTTCATCGTGGAAGACGCGTAAGAAGTTTTTCCAGCCGATGGTCACGGTGTAGCCTGGGCTTAATTGCTCGTTGCTCCAGCTACCGTCAGCGTTAACCGATTGATAAAAACCAATGTTGTTATTCGGCTGGTACTTCACGCCGCTTTGGTTGTTAGTCAGTTCACCATCATCCGCCAGCGTATACAGTGGTCGTGTGCCAGAGAACTGGCGCAGGGAACTCATCGTCAGCGTGGTTTCATCAGGCATTTGGGCGGTGATTTGCGTCATCGCCAGGCGGTTTTGCGTAATGACACGCAGATTTGCTTTTTCGCCAGCTGGCAGCGCATCCGCTTCTTTCAGTTTCAGATGTTGTTCGCCGCCGAATTTAAAGGCGTCAGAGACAAAATTCTTGCCAGATTCACCCTCGGTGAGGGCCAGTTGCCACTCGTCACCTGCGGGGTAAAGGCCGAAATTAAAGGTTTTGCCCGCCTGATATTGGCGGTCCATCAGCACCTCCTGCGCCCGTTCTTGGGTCAGTTGGTTGGTGCTACTGTAGTTGGTGAAGGCGATGGCAATGGTACAAATCAATGGGAACAGAACAAACAGCCCCATACCGGCCATTCCAGGGTAAACATAACGCCAGGCATAAGCCTTACGATTGGCAAAAATATAGAGGCCAAGTGAGCTTAAAATCAGCGTCATTATGGCAAACAGGTACTCCCCCTGGGCGTACATTATTACAACAAGATAACCTACCAGTAGGCCCATCAGGCCGATGACTGACCATTTCAGTACATCGCTTTGCCACCAGTGGCTCTTTTTAACTACATCCATGGGGTCTTCCTCAACAGCTTTTCATCTAAAACCACCCTCACCGTAACCCTCTCCCTGAGGGATAGGGCCGGGGTGAGGGGGAAGTTCTTACTTAGTAATACGTCCCTGAGCGTCTTTCATCGCTTCATCAACAGTCTGACGACCGCTAACTGCGTTGATGACAGCAGTACGAACGGCATACCAGAACGCAGACATTTGCGGCACGTTTGGCATGATTTCGCCTTTCTGGGCGTTATCCATGGTTGCGGCGATGCGTGGGTCTTTCGCCAGTTGATCCTGGTAAGATTTCAGAGCAACAGCACCCAATGGCTTGTCTTTGTTGACTTCAGCCAGGCCCTGGTCGGTCATCAGGTAATTTTCCAGGAACTCTTTCGCCAGTTCTTTGTTCGGGCTAGCCGCGTTGATACCGGCACTCAGAACACCCACGAACGGCTTGGAAGATTTGCCTTTGAAGGTTGGCAGCAGTGCGACACCGTAGTTGATTTTGCTCTTATCAATGTTTGACCATGCCCACGGGCCGTTAATGGTCATCGCGGTTTCGCCTTTGTTAAAGGCTGCTTCTGCGATGGAATAATCGGTATCCGCATTCATGTTTTTGTTTTTAATCATGTCGACCAGGAAGTTCAGGCCCGCTTTAGCACCTGCACTGTTCACGCCCACATCTTTCACGTCATATTTGCCGTTTTCCAGTTTGAACGCGTAACCACCATCAGCAGCAATCAGCGGCCAGGTGAAGTACGGTTCTTGCAGGTTGAACATCAACGCACTCTTACCTTTCGCTTTCAGCTGTTTATCCAGCGCAGGGATTTCTTCCCAGGTTTTTGGTGGGTTCGGTACCAGATCTTTGTTGTAAATCAGAGAGAGCGCTTCAACTGCAACGGGGTAAGCAATAATTTTGCCGTTGTAACGAACTGCATCCCAGGTGAACGGAAACAGTTTGTCCTGGAAAGCTTTGTCTGGAGCGACTTCAGCCAGCAGGCCAGATTGTGCGTATCCACCGAAACGGTCGTGTGCCCAGAAGATAATGTCCGGGCCATCGCCAGTTGCTGCGACTTGCGGGTATTTCTCTTCCAGTTTGTCCGGGTGCTCGATGGTGACTTTAATACCGGTGTCTTTCTCAAACTTTTTACCCACTTCGGCCAGGCCGTTATAGCCTTTATCACCGTTAATCCAGATAACCAGTTTGCCTTCTTCTATCTTGGCCAGTGCAGAGGCGGAAAACATCATCGTTGTCAGAGCAGACAGAGCGAGGATGCGGGCGCCAGTTTTAATTTTCATAGTCCCATCCTTTGAATGGTGGATTGCGCGTGGATACATCAAGGTCAAGGTAGTGACGTTACGGTTGCCAGTTTGCTCAGATGGCAAGTGCTTCTCATCCTCCTTAGTCCTACGCCCCAGCTCGTTTAACTGTGATCTCCATTGCATAACTGGCAGTTATGTGTACTGGCGCACATAAAACCCCCCGGAATTTTGAAACCACGATCACGAAAATCTGTTGTGCAGACTGTAACCGGTTGCAGAAACCCGCTTCTCATCCTCCCGCCTCCTCCCCCATAAAAAACAGCAGGGTGGAGGAGTTACCAAATGTATAGATACGTCATAGTTCGACACATCTTGAATCACCTGCCCATTAGCATCGTGACTGAATGAATGAAGGGAGAAGTACATGGCAAGCGTACAGCTACGCAACGTAACAAAAGCCTGGGGCGACGTGGTGGTATCGAAAGATATCAACCTGGATATCCAGGAAGGTGAGTTCGTGGTTTTTGTTGGCCCGTCAGGCTGCGGAAAATCCACACTGTTGCGCATGATCGCGGGGCTGGAAACTATCACTAGTGGTGATTTATTCATTGGTGACACTCGCATGAACGACATTCCACCCGCTGAGCGTGGTGTCGGCATGGTGTTCCAGTCTTATGCTTTGTATCCCCATCTTTCCGTTGCAGAAAACATGTCCTTTGGCCTGAAGTTGGCCGGTGCCAAGAAAAGCGAAATTAATCAACGAGTCACTCAGGTTTCGGAAACGCTGCAATTAGCGCATTTGTTAGAACGCCGCCCGAAAGCGCTTTCTGGTGGGCAACGTCAGCGTGTCGCGATTGGCCGTACGCTGGTGGCTGAACCCCGTGTATTCCTGCTGGATGAACCCCTTTCAAACCTTGATGCGGCGCTGCGCGTGCAGATGCGCATTGAGATATCCCGACTGCATAAACGCCTCGGGCGCACCATGATTTACGTGACGCACGACCAGGTCGAAGCGATGACGCTTGCCGACAAAATTGTGGTACTGGACGCCGGTCGTGTCGCGCAAGTCGGTAAACCACTCGAGTTGTACCACTATCCGGCAGATCGTTTTGTTGCGGGCTTTATCGGCTCGCCAAAAATGAACTTCCTGCCAGTGAAAGTCACCGCCACTGCAATCGATCAGGTGCAGGTTGAATTACCAAACCGTCAGCAAGTGTGGCTGCCGGTAGAAAGCAAAGACGTTCATGTCGGCGCCAATATGTCTCTTGGTATTCGCCCGGAACATCTTCTGCCAAGCGATATTGCTGACGTCACTCTGGAAGGTGAAGTCCAGGTGGTTGAGCAACTCGGTCATGAAACCCAGATTCATATCCAAATCCCCGCCATCCGTCAGAACTTGGTGTACCGCCAGAATGACGTGGTGTTGGTAAAAGAGGGTGCCACATTCGCTATTGGCTTACCGCCGGAGCGTTGCCATCTGTTCCGTGAAGATGGCACTGCTTGTCGTCGGTTGCATCAAGAGCCAGGTGTTTAAGCATTCCCATAAAAAAGAAAAGCAATGATTCAGGAGATAGAATGATGATTACTCTGCGCAAACTTCCACTGGCAGTTGCCATAGCAGCAGGCGTTATGTCTGTTCAGGCACTGGCTGTAGATTTCCACGGTTATGCCCGTTCTGGTATCGGCTGGACCGGTAGCGGCGGACCACAACAATGTTTCCAGGCAACTGGTGCTCAATCTAAATACCGTCTGGGTAACGAATGTGATACCTACGCGGAAATTAAATTAGGTCAAGAAGTCTGGAAAGAAGGCGATAAGAGCTTCTATTTCGATTCCAACATTGCCTATAACTCTTCACAGCTAAATGACTGGGAAGATGGCAATACTCCAGCAATTCGTGAATTCAACGTAGTGGGTAAAAACCTCATCGACGCACTTCCTGGCGCAAACATGTGGGCAGGTAAGCGTTTCTACCAACGTCATGATGTTCATATGATTGACTTCTACTACTGGGATATTTCAGGCCCGGGTGCAGGTCTGGAAAACATCGATGTTGGTGCCGGTAAACTCGCCTTCGCTGCAACTCGTTCTACTGAATCAGGCGGTTCTAATGCGAATGCTGAAGTCGACCCGGTCACAGGTGAACTTACTTATAACAACGAAGTACCAAACGACGTGTTTGACGTGCGTTGGTCTGGTTTAGAAATCAACGACGGCGGAACACTGGAACTGGGTCTTGACTACGGTCACACCAACGCTCCTGATGACTATCATCTGCAACCAGACGCGTCTAAAGACGGCTGGATGGGTACTATTGAACACACCCAAAGCATGATGAAAGGCTTTAACAAATTCGTTGTCCAGTACGCAACTGACTCTATGACCTCTAATGGCAAAGGTCAGGCGCAGGGCGGCAGCATCAACAACGACGGTAGCTTGATTCGTGTCATCGATCACGGTGCCATTACTTTGGCCGACAAGTGGGACCTGATGTATGTCGGTATGTACCAGGACCTGGATAAAGATGATAACCAGGGGACTGAGTGGTACACCCTCGGTGTGCGTCCAATGTACAAATGGACGCCAATCATGAGTACCTTGCTGGAACTGGGCTACGACAACGTGAAATCCCAGGAAACTGGCGACACTAACAGCCAATACAAAATTACCCTGGCACAACAATGGCAGGCAGGCGACAGCATTTGGTCGCGTCCAGCACTGCGTGTCTTCGCAAGCTATGCACGTTGGGATGAAGCATGGGGTTACGCCAAAGATGCTAACGGCGATGCAACTCGCTTTGCTATCGCAGACAATACCGGCAACGGTAACTTCTCTACCAGCCGCGGCGATAACGACGAGTTCTCCTTCGGTGCTCAGATGGAAATTTGGTGGTAATTCAGCTTTAACCTGATGCTATGAAACGATGAGGGGTTCGCCACTGAGCCCCTCGTTATTACCCTTGTATGCCAATGCCTGTTTAGGTGGAAAGTGCTATTGCCTGGCTAACTTTCCACCGACTTCTCAGTCGAGGTTTATAACAATGAAAATGAAAAAAAGTCTCCTGGCGCTCTGCCTTACAGCGGGGTTGCTCGCCAGTCTGCCTGGCGTAAGCCTGGCGGATGTGAACATCGTGCCTCAGGATCTCTCTGCCGCACCTGCAATCCCGGCCTCTGCATTGCAACAACTGCAATGGACCCCGGTTGATCAAACCAATACCCAAAAAACCAATCTCGCCACCACTGGCCAGAACCTGAATGTCGGTGATATTACTGGGCCGGTTGCTGCCTACAGCGTACCGGCAAGCATTGGGGAGCTGACCATTACGCTTTCCAGTGAAGTGAATAAAGAGTCAGTTTTTGCGCCAAACGTGTTGGTTCTTGACCAGAACTTGACGCCTGCTGCCTATTTCCCGTCCAGTTTCTTTGCCTATGAAGAGCCGGGTGTGATGTCTGCCAATCGTCTGGAAGGCGTCATCAAATTAACTCCAGCGTTGGGGCAACAAAAACTCTATCTGCTGGTCTTCACCACCCATAAAGACCTCCAACAAACCACCACCATGGTTGACCCAGCGAAAGCTTATGCCAAGGGTAACGGTAACGCCGTTCCGGATATTCCAGACCCGATTGCACGCCATGGCACAACCGGTGAGTTGTCGCTTAAAGTCAGAACCTCTTCCAGCTCCAGCATTTTGGTTGGGCCACTGTTTGGCTCAAAAGGCCCAGGTCCGGTAACGGTCGGGAATACTGCGGCACCAGCCGCCACTTACGCAGCACCTGCCGCAACGGTGGCAGCGGCCCCAGCGCCAACTTATTCAGCTCCGGCTCCAGCTCCAGTTGCCGCTCCTGCGCCAGCCGTGAAAACAGAGCCAGTGCTTAACGATACAGAAAGCTACTTCAACCAGGCTATCAAGCAAGCAGTAGACAACGGCGATGTCGATAAAGCCTTGAAACTGTTGGATGAAGCCGAGCGTCTTGGATCAACTTCTGCCCGTAAAACTTTTATCAGCAGTGTAAAAGGCAAGGGGTGATGGTTTCCCCGCAATGCTGATGCTTGAAGTATTGGTGCGCCTCGGCGCACCTTTTTTTCCTTTGTCATCCTTCAAGTTGACTCGGCGTTGGCTGTACTCGAAAACCCAAGTCACTGACTTGAGTTAGCTCCCTGGGATTTTCTCGTTTGCCGCCTTGATTCAACTCGAATGATTTTGAAGGATTAGCTTATTCTTCCCCGGCATTGTTAAACGCTTGTTTTGCTTTTCCCTGCCCCGCTATACCCATTCTGCGTTACAATGACCACCGGTTTTGTTTCGGAGAAATTCACATGTCTGACGCGCTTTCGCCACTGCGCGCCTTACGTTTTGAGGCTACGATTCCCGAGGGGCTGAGTGCATCGCTTCTTGACTGGTTGTTGCTTGAAGACTCAATGACTAAACGCTTTGAACAGTATTGTTCACAAGTCACTGTTCGCATTGTGCGTGAAGGTTTTTTCGATTCCCCTGTCGATTTCCCCGAAGCTGATATGATGCCAGAAGCCAAACGCTACTGGCTGCGTGAAGTTGTGCTCTGCGGTGACGATGTACCCTGGCTGCTTGGGCGCACAGTCGTACCGGAGTCAACCCTTGAAGGGCCAGAGCTCGCTTTGCAGCGACTCGGAACCACGCCGCTCGGGCGTTATCTATTTAGTGCATCTTCCCTGACGCGGGATTTTATTGAGATTGGACGCAGTGCGGAGCTGTGGGGGCGTCGTTCCCGCCTGAGATTAGCCGGAAAGCCATTGGTGCTGACCGAGTTATTCCTTCCCGCTTCACCGCTGTATGTTGAGGAAAAATAATGGAGTGGAGTCTGAAACAGGGCAAATTGCAGGCGTACCAACGCCTGATGCGGCTGGATAAGCCAATTGGCTCGCTTTTATTGTTATGGCCCACTTTATGGGCATTATGGCTTGCGACACCAGGTGTCCCACCGCTGACCATTTTATGCGTGTTTATCGCTGGAGTCTGGATGATGCGCGCTGCCGGTTGCGTGGTTAACGATTACGCCGATCGCAAGTTTGATGGTCACGTAAAACGTACCGCCCATCGTCCGCTACCGAGCGGTGCCGTCAGTGAAAAAGAAGCGCGTATTCTGTTTGTGGTGCTGGTGCTGCTTTCATTTTTGCTGGTGTTGACACTCAATACCATGACGATTTTATTGTCTGTCGCGGGATTAGCGTTAGCCTGGGTTTATCCGTTTATGAAGCGTTATACCCATCTGCCACAAGTGGTGTTGGGGGCGGCATTCGGTTGGTCCATCCCGATGGCGTTTGCCGCGGTCAGTGAATCTGTTCCGCTAAGCTGTTGGCTGATGTTTTTGACCAATATTTGCTGGGCGGTCGCCTACGACACGCAATATGCGATGGTTGACCGCGATGACGATCTGAAAATCGGCATCAAATCCACGGCGATACTGTTTGGTCGCTATGACAATCTGATTATCGGGATTTTGCAGTTTTCGGTGATGGTATTGTTGGCGCTGACGGGTTGGCTGAACGGATTAGGTGGCGCTTTCTATTGGTCAATTGCGCTAGCGGGTGGGCTCTTTATCCATCAGCAACGGTTGACGGCGAATCGCGACCGCGATGCCTGTTTCCGCGCATTCCTGAATAATAACTACGTTGGGTTGGTGTTGTTTATTGGCCTGGTGTTGAGTTACGTACCTATCTGATTCAGAGATTAAATGGCGGATAAGCAATCGCGTTATCCGCCAGATTTCCTTACTCGGTCGCAGCCTGCGACGTCGCACTTTCAATCGTCAAACGCACATCAGGCATGATCAGTTCTGCCAACATCTGGTAGACCTTCATGGTTTCGGTTGGCTCTGCATCCCCGGTGTCGCTGATATAGCGTTCATCACGCAAGGTTAATACCAGCGAGGTAAATACGGCTTTATCAAAGAATTCCGGTGCATTAATGCCATGCAAAACAGATAAACGCTGGGCAACGGTGCGACTTTCACGCTCCAGTGTCCCACGGTTAATCGACGGATTCGCGCTAAGCAACCAGAAAGTAATCGCATAACGCTGCAGCGTTTCACGAACACCTGCTGCCAGTAACTGCATGGTGCGTGAACGCGCAGGATTAATCTGCACGTCATCACCATCCTGCATCACCAGTTCCTGACGTACCAATTCATTGAGCATAATGTCAATTTCACTGGCAAGCTCGGTGGTGCTCCAGCGCAGGAACAACTCAGCCTTCAGCATCGGGTAAAGTAGCGTGACCTGACGCAGCAGTTCGCTACGGGAGATGCGACGATGTTGAGTAATGATCGCTGCCAGCAGAGAAGGCAACACCAGCATGTGCATGATGTTGTTACGGTAATACGTCATCAGAACCGCTTGCTCGCGCGGCAATATGATGATGTCACCGATAGTGTCTTTCTCTACTTCAAACTTGTTCATCTGCAACGCGTGTTCAATAAGCGCTTCTGCTGGCAAGTCTGGTGTGGTCGCGTCCGGTGAATACGGCACATTACGCAACAGGCTCAGGTAACAGTTGAGTTGCTCTGTCAGTTGTTCACGGGTAAGTGAACGCTGACGCGAGGCCAATAGCGCGGTACAGCACAGGTTCATGGCGTTCGCCGCACCTGCGTTGTTGATACGTACCATCAATTCGGCAGCAATTTCATTGACCGTTGGTGTGAGCCACGCAGGGCGGATCGCTTCGATTGGGTCGATGGAATCACGCCATTCAGGAACACGCTGGCTGAGGAATGTCATCAACGGCATGGGTTCGCCAAAATTCACATAGCCCTGACCGAGGTTACGCAGCTTGCTCAAGCCGCGCACCATCTGCATGAAACTTTCTTTCTCTTTGGTCGCGCCACGCAGCTCTTTAGCGTAAGTCCCCACTTCCATTACATGTTCGTAGCCAATATAAATCGGCACCAATGTAATAGGACGAGTCCCACCACGCAGCATTGCCTGAATGGTCATCGACAAGGTGCCGGTTTTCGGGTCGAGCAAACGCCCGGTACGAGAACGACCCCCTTCCACGAAATATTCAACGGAATAGCCACGGCTAAACAGCTCGCCCAGATATTCACGGAACACGGTGGAGTAGAGCTTGCTGCCTTTAAAGGTACGGCGGATAAAGAACGCACCGAGGCGACGGAAAATCGGGCCAGCTGGCCAGAAGTTCAGGTTGATACCCGCCGCAATGTGCGGAGGAACCAGCCCCTGGTGATAGAGCACGTAGGACAGCAGCATGTAATCCATATGGCTGCGATGGCAAGGGACATAAACAATCTCATGACCATCGTGAGCCAACTGGCGCACACGCTCAGCGTTATGAACGTTTATCCCCTGGTACAAGCGGTTCCACGTCAGGCTCAGCACGCGGTCGCTCACACGGATAGCTTCATAAGAGAAGTTGGCCGCAATCTCTTCCATGAGTGCCACAGCGTTTTGCTGTGCTTTTTCATGGGAGATTTTCTTGCTGCGTGCTTCATCTTCGACTGCGCGAGCGATAGCTTTCGATGCCAGAAGTTTGTTAAACAAGTCCTGACGTACCGGCAGACGTGGCCCAATGGTCGCTAAACGTTGGCGAGCAAAGTGCATACGCGCCACGCGAGCCAGTTTCTGAGCGATCTTTTTATCCGTACCGTGCTCGGTGGCCATATTGCGCAGTGAGACGGGGGGGGAGAAACGCACGAAACTATCGCGACCAAGCCAGGTCACGGCGAAAAATTTCTGGATGCCGTTCAGCATCTTTAATGGCGGATTAACTTCGCCTTTTTCGCGCCCCGGTGAGCGGCCAAACATCACCGATACTGGCACCATCTGCACATCCAGATTTGGATTGCTGCGGTGCAAGTCGAGGTAATCGTGGAACAGTTTGATCGACTCTTCTTTCGGCGCGTAATAAGTGAATACACGCGGGCCACCGTGGATAAAGACGTAGCGCGGCAGTACCGCCCCGTCGATTTCTAACGGCTCAAGCGGGTCGGGTAAGCCATGTGCGAGACATTGCGCACGCAGCGTTAATAAGTCCGCCTTAGAGTTATACGGCAGAACGTACATTATTGGGCGTGTGGGATCTAAGCCCAGTTCGGCTTGTGGATTTGCCGGTATGGACTTGCTCTTTACCAGAACGCTTAATGGTAAATTAAGTAATTTGTAGTAGATTCTTGGCCAGCCTGACATAAACGATGTAAAGCCTCAGGTTAATGATGCAATTTCGCCGCAAGAATATCAGAATCTCACCCAGATTTCTGTGGCGTTACAATATAGATAAGCATTGACCCATATTTTTTGAAAAGGTTTCCCAAAATGGCGAGTAACATCACCGGACTTACCCGTATCATCAAAGCCGCAGGCTATTCATGGAAAGGGCTCAAAGCAGCCTGGATTAACGAAGCCGCGTTTCGTCAGGAAGGCGTATGCGTGTTTATCGCTATTGCCATTGCCTGCTGGTTAGATGTTGACCCTATCACCCGTATTTTACTGATTGGCTCTGCCGTACTGGTCATGATTGTCGAGATCCTCAATAGCGCGATTGAAGCACTTGTCGACCGCGTTGGTACTGATTATCACGAGCTTTCAGGACGCGCCAAGGACATGGGGTCGGCCGCCGTATTAATCGCCATTATCCTTGCAGTTATAACCTGGGTCACACTGCTTTGGCAGTATTTGCGATGATATTTCCAGAATAGTTAAGTGGCTGGTTTTTTGCTTAATTTGTGGTTCCAAAATCGCCTTTGACTGTATATACTCACAGCATAACTGTATAAACACCCAGGGGGCGGAATGAAAGCGTTAACTACCAGGCAGCAAGAGGTGTTTGATCTTATTCGGGATCATATTAGCCAGACTGGCATGCCACCGACTCGTGCCGAGATTGCTCAACGTCTGGGGTTCCGTTCTCCGAACGCCGCTGAAGAGCACCTTAAAGCACTTGCCCGTAAAGGCGTCCTTGAGATTGTCTCTGGTGCGTCGCGCGGTATCCGCTTGCTAGTGGAAGAAGTTACCGGTATTCCACTGGTTGGGCGTGTAGCTGCAGGTGAGCCGCTCCTGGCCCAGCAGCATATAGAGGGTCATTACCAGGTTGATCCATCACTGTTTAAACCTAATGCTGATTTCCTGCTGCGTGTCAGTGGTATGTCTATGAAAGACATCGGTATTATGGATGGTGATCTGCTCGCGGTTCATAAAACTCAGGATGTGCGTAACGGCCAGGTTGTGGTTGCGCGTATTGATGATGAAGTTACCGTTAAGCGCTTAAAACAGCAGGGTAATGTTGTGCATCTTCTGCCAGAAAATAGCGAGTTTGAACCTATTGTGGTTGATCTGCGCGAACATAACTTCTCCATTGAAGGGTTGGCGGTTGGGGTTATTCGCAACGGTAACTGGCTGTAAATCTTCTTCTTGCTGTGCATCCAAAACAATTCAAGTTGCATTGAGGCGGCAAGAGAACGCATCCCTATGAGCTTACTCAGGTAAGTGATTAGGGGTGTGAACGTAGCCAACAAAAATGCAGCTTAAAGTATGAAGAATGTCATGAGATTTTTCTCGACTGCTGACAAAGCCCTCTGGCACCTCGCATTACCCATGATTATCTCCAACATCACCGTGCCTTTGCTGGGGCTTGTGGATACGGCGGTAATCGGTCATCTGGATAGCCCTGTCTATCTTGGCGGTGTCGCTATTGGCGCTACGGCGACCAGCTTCCTCTTCATGCTTTTGCTATTCCTGCGTATGAGTACCACGGGCTTAACCGCTCAAGCGTTCGGGGTCAATAATCCCTCGGCATTAGCACGAGCCTTGGTGCAGCCATTATTACTGGCACTGGGTGCAGGCGTGGTAATTGTCGCTCTACGTGAACCCCTCATTTCCCTGGCGTTACATGTCGTTGGCGGCAACCAGGACGTGCTTTGGCAGGCGCAACGTTTTCTTGAGATCCGCTGGCTAAGCGCCCCGGCTTCATTAGCTAACTTGGTTTTACTGGGCTGGCTGTTAGGCGTTCAGTATGCACGTGCACCGGTTATCTTGCTGGTGGTCGGCAATGTGCTAAATATCGTGCTGGATGTGTGGCTGGTCATGGGGCTGCATATGGATGTTCAGGGGGCGGCATTAGCGACGGTCACTGCAGAATATGCGACATTTTTCATCGGGTTGCTGATGGTGAAAAAGGTCATGGGCCTACGTGGAATTAGCATTGAGATGCTGATGCAAGCCTGGCGCGGCAACATTCGACGGTTGCTGGCGCTTAATCGGGACATCATGCTGCGCTCGCTGCTGTTACAGCTCTGCTTCGCCTCTGTCACTATCTTTGGCGCGCGGTTAGGTAGCGAAATCGTTGCGGTTAATGCCGTGCTGATGACGTTACTGACCTTCACCGCCTACGCACTTGATGGGTTCGCGTACGCTGTTGAAGCCCATTCAGGGCAGGCGTTTGGTGCTAAGAACCGGGGCCAATTGCTTGAAGTTTGGGGAGCAGCCTGTCGCCAGGCGGGTTTAGTCGCACTGATGTTTGCCGTCATGTACGCACTGTTTGGCGAGAAAATTGTTTCACTCCTGACCTCTATCCCTGAATTGCAGCTACAGGCCGATCGCTACTTGCATTGGCAGATTGTTTTGCCGGTGGTGGGGGTCTGGTGCTATTTGCTTGATGGTATGTTTATTGGCGCAACCCGTGGTGCTGAAATGCGTAACAGTATGGCGGTGGCGGCATTGGGCTTTGGGCTAGCGCTATTTACAGTGCCTGCTCTTGGGAATCATGGCCTGTGGTTATCAGTAGCTGTGTTTCTGGCTCTGCGTGGCTTGTCTTTGGGATGGGTTTGGCGTCGCCATTGGCGCCACAATACTTGGTTCCCCACTGGAACTCATAAATAGTTACAACTCCTGACGCGTTT
This sequence comes from Buttiauxella sp., assembly GCF_035271705.1. Classification (GTDB taxonomy): domain Bacteria; phylum Pseudomonadota; class Gammaproteobacteria; order Enterobacterales; family Enterobacteriaceae; genus Buttiauxella. The sequence goes on along the minus strand of NZ_DATERI010000213.1, from coordinate 15,125 downwards.
TTAATCGCTCTCCAGCATGCTGATTTACCACCGGATTATGGGCAGGTCAGCATCATTTCTTCTTACCTCTGTGGTTCAATATTCTTATTTACACCCTCTTTGCCATATCCTTGACTACAATTATTAGCACGTCCAGCAGAAATAGAGTGTCAGCCAAGCGGCAGCACGGGGACGTTTTTTAGCAGTACTTCTTTTAGCAGTACTTCACCGAACGATGAGGATAGTATTATGAATAAAGACGAAATCGGCGGTAACTGGAAACAGTTCAAAGGCACAGTAAAAGAGAAATGGGGCGAACTGACTGACGATGACATGACCGTCATTGAAGGGAAACGCGATCAGCTAGTGGGTAAAATCCAGGAACGTTATGGATACGAAAAAGACCAGGCAGAGAAGGAAGTCGTTGATTGGGAAAAACGTAACGATTACCGCTGGTAATCTCATCCCTCAGATGTGTTAACTCTCAAAGGCAATCTGCCCAGGTACAAGGACGTACCAATTACCCTTCATACTTCAAGCTGCAGATGCGTTAGCTTCACTCAGTCACCCAAATCACTTACTGAAGTAATCTCATTGGGATTCCTGCAATCGCCGCCTTCCTGCCGCTCGAATTATTTAGGGCATTAATCTAAGCGCTTACTAGCGCGACTTTTTCTTACTCTGAATTGTGTGGTCATGCCCACATGCTTCAGGATGGCTACAGGCTTCAACTTCTGCACATGCGCTGCATAAACCATGCGCCTCGATGACATTATGATGCAGAACAAATCCTAACTGGGCAGCCAGTTGATGCATGATATCTTCCACACCTTTCGCACTATGCTCCTTTACCGCACCACACCTGTCGCAAATAAACATTGCTGATGAGTGAGTCGGCTGATCAAACAGATGGCACAACACGTAGCTGTTAGTTGACTCAACGCGATGTACAAAGCCTTGTTCGAGAAGAAAATCGAGCGCACGATACACCGTCGGAGGTTTAGCTTGTGGTTCACTGACACGTAATAAATCCAGTAAATCATAAGCGCTGATTGCACCCGCTTGCTGCGTCAATAAACGCAGCACTTCCAGGCGTTGTGGCGTCAGGCGCACATTACGCTGCTCACATAGTTTTTCAGCCTGCGCTAACACGTTTTGTGAAGTCGTGATGTCCATCAGCATTCCCCTGTAGATTAGCCCTACACTTTATCACAACGCGCAAAAAACGCCGAGTGGCGCGCCATTCTGGCCACATCCTTTTGAGATGACTATCCTGGAGTTTGTTATGAATAAACCTGATTGCATCCGCCACTGGAAAGAACTGGAAGGTGAAGATAAGTCAACGTATCCAGACAGCGCTGAATTGTTTTCTATCGGCGCACCGCTGGCTCGCAAACTTGGGCTAACACGACTGGGCATTCATCATGAGCGTCTGCCTCCTGGTCGCCGGACGTCCTATCCCCATGCGGAAAGCAGTGAGGAAGAGTTTGCATATGTTCTGGAAGGGCACCCGCAGGTGTGGATCAACGGCCATCTTTACCCGCTTGAACCTGGTGATAGTGTTGGCTTTCCGGCCGGAACCGGCATCTGCCATACCTTTATTAACAACACAGAACATGAAGTCCGGTTGTTAATTGTGGGAGAAGCCAATAAAGCTAATAACAGAATTTACTACCCCTTAAACCCCTCTTATGCAGCACAACGTAAAGATCGCTGGATTGACCATCCACCCCAATTCTTCGGCCAGCATGATGGTCACCCTTCCCGGAAACCGAACGGTAAACTATAAATAAGCCTATAGGAAATAAAGAAATATTAACCTGAGCAGAATGATTCGGGATGCCATTTGGGTGAGACCACCCGCTTTAAGTCTTTTCTTCACAGCATTATCCACTCCTGTTGGTTTTTTTTCCGGCAGGGGATGAGTCCTAAATCTGAAGTAAGACAGGCGGGCAGTAAATGATAAAAATCAAATCATTAGTGGCGATAAACGCCGCTTTTTTATTTATAGCAAATAACGCGAATGCGGCGGGAACATGGACAGAATCGCGCAATGATGCGATGGGAGGCACCGGTGTTGCATCATCCCGGTGGAGTAGCGCAGTACTGATTAACCCGGCTTTACTCACCAGCAGCCGGGAGGGCGATAACGCCGCACTCCTGATTCCGTCTATCGGTATGCAGATAACCGACCCCGAAAACCTGCAAGATAGAATCGACAACCTCAGCCATTCGGCTGAGGATTATCTGAATTCCGCCAATGTCCCGTTGCAGCAGATTATTCTAAATCCTGGGCTATATCGCCAGATGCAAAGCGATGCGGCAGATCTCTCTACCCAATTGAAGAATGTCAGAGGCGATGAGGCACGTGCAAAAGCGGGTGGTGCACTGGCGGTAAGCATCCCGAATGAAGTATTACCTTTTGCATTTGTCGCCAAAGCGTATGGGACAGGCAGAGTCACGTCAGATATCACTCAGCACGACCTCGATTATCTGGATGGGATCGCCAACGGGACTGTTATCCCTAACCCTAATGACCTGCAATACTTAACCTCAAAGGGTTTTGGCCGAGTGGCCGTCGTCTCGGATTACGGTGTCGCGGTGGCACACAAGTTTGATGTGGGTGGAGTTCCTGTCTCTGTTGGCGTGACGCCAAAGCTGCAATATACCCAGCTGTATAACTACAGCACCTCGGTTTACCAGTTCAGTAATGATGATCTCACTGACAATCGTTATCGCAATTCCAACACGGGTTTTAACATCGATGCGGGGCTGGCGGCAGACTTCGGTGATTCCTGGACCGTTGGCTTGAGTGGGCAAAATCTGGTGTCTCACGATATCGACACTAAAGTGGTTAATGGCTTCAAAGATACCTATCAGATTCGCCCATTGGTCACCACGGGTGTGGCCTGGCACAGCGATTTTCTGGTATTGGCGACCGATGTTGATCTCACCGAAACCAAAAACTTCAAAAGTGAAGATAACTCGCAATTTGTGGGCATTGGCGCGGAAATCACCCCGCTGCCCTGGCTTGCAGTGCGCGCAGGTTATCGTGCGGATATGCGCTCCAACGAAAGCAATGTCTTTACTGGCGGCGTGGGTTTCGCACCTCTCGACGTGGTTCATGTTGATTTAATGGGCTTATATGGCCAGGACGAAACGTGGGGAGCGGGTGTCCAGGTGGGTATGACGTTCTGATTTTATCCTGCGGTCGCACAACAAGTGCTGGCCGCAGGTTTATGCTATAGTAGCGACCCATTTTTAACCGTATCCCGTAAACGCCCAGTGCCTATGTCCTCACAAACAAACCAGACTCCCTTCCAGCCACATCGTTTTTCCATTGCGCCGATGCTTGACTGGACTGACCGCCACTGCCGCTATTTTTTGCGCCAGCTATCAAGCCAGACACTGCTGTACACCGAAATGGTGACAACCGGTGCAATCATTCATGGCAAAGGGGACTATCTGGCGTACAGCGAAGACGAGCATCCTATCGCGCTACAATTGGGTGGCAGTGATCCGGCCGCTTTAGCGCAATGCGCGAAACTGGCTGAAGAACGTGGCTACGACGAAATTAACCTTAATGTCGGTTGTCCGTCTGATCGCGTACAAAACGGCATGTTTGGCGCGTGCCTGATGGCTGATGCCCAGCGGGTGGCAGATTGCATCAAAGCGATGCGCGACGTGGTTTCTATCCCTGTCACCGTCAAAACACGTATCGGCATTGATGACCAGGACAGCTACGAATTCCTGTGTGATTTCATCGGCACGGTAGCGGGGAAGGGGGAATGTGAGATGTTCATCATTCATGCCCGTAAAGCCTGGCTTTCTGGTTTAAGCCCGAAGGAAAACCGTGAAATTCCGCCGCTGGATTACCCGCGAGTGTATCAACTCAAGCGTGATTTCCCGCACCTGACGATGGCAATCAATGGCGGAATCAAAACGCTGGAAGAGGCCAAAGCGCATCTGGAACATATGGATGGCGTCATGGTCGGGCGCGAAGCCTATCAAAATCCAGGCCTACTGACGGCAGTTGATCGCGAGATTTTTGGTGTGGATTCACCTGAAGTGGATACGGTTGCTGCGGTTCGTGCCATGTACCCGTACATCGAGCGTGAATTGGCTAACGGGACCTATCTCGGTCATGTGACTCGCCACATGCTGGGATTGTTCCAGGGGATCCCTGGTGCGCGCCAATGGCGTCGTTATCTGAGTGAGAACGCGCATAAACCTGGAGCCGGCATTGCGGTGGTTGAGCATGCCTTGTCTCTGGTTGCGGACAAACGCTAAGTTTTTTCAGCAATAACTGTGTGATTTGCTCAGGCATTGCGGTGTTGATCACAACCTCGTATCTTTCAGACTAAGTATGCAGGTTGTGGCGTATCAATTATTTACCAAACCTGACATTATTACTGGGTTGCGAAAAAACGAATTCATCGTGCTGTACCCTACAGACAGCGCGAACAAAAAAAAGAATGGGCTTCCCTTGGGAAGCCCAAATTCTTTTATGGAATCAGTAAGCTAGAGCCTTGTGTACTGCGGCTCTCCAGCGTTTTATGTGCCAGAGCGGCATCGCTCAAGGCAAACTTCTGGTCTTCCGCCACATCAACTTTGATAACACCGCTGGCAATCAATGAGAACAGCTCATGGCAGGCTTCTTCCAGCTCTTCACGCGTGGTCAGGTAACCATTCAAAGATGGACGAGTAACATACAGCGAGCCTTTCTGGTTAAGGATCCCAAGATTCACGCCTGTTACCGGGCCAGAAGAGTTACCAAAACTGACCATCAGCCCCTGGCGTTGCAGACAATCGAGTGATGCTTCCCAGGTGTCTTTCCCGACCGAGTCATAAACCACCGCGACTTTTTTACCGCCTGTTATTTCTTTTACGCGTTCGACAAGATTCTCTTCGCGATAGTTAATGGTCTGCCAGGCTCCGGCATTCCGTGCGCTTTCTGCTTTTTGCGCCGAACCCACGGTACCAATCAGTTTTGCACCCAGCGCTTTGGCCCATTGGCAAGCGATAAGCCCAACACCCCCGGCGGCGGCATGGAACAGGAACACCTCGTTGGGTTTAATTTCGTAGGTTTTACGCAACAGATAATAGACTGTCAGACCTTTGAGGAATGAAGCGGCGGCTTGCTCAAAAGAGATGGCATTGGGCAGTTTTGCGACTTTATCCGCAGGGACATTATGCACGCTGCTGTATGCGCCAAGCCCGGATTGCGCATAGACAACACGATCACCGACATTAAGATGCGTTACCGCGCTACCCACTTTACTCACCACGCCCGCAGCTTCGGTTCCCAGACCACTTGGCAGCATCGGCGGCGGGTACAAACCGCTACGAATATAGGTATCGATATAGTTGATACCAATCGCTTTGTTTTCAACTTGTACTTCGTGTTCTGCGGGGGCACCAGGGGTAAATTCGACGACTTTTAACACTTCAGGCCCGCCGTGTTGGCTAAATTCAATGCGTGTTGCCATGAGAACTCCTTCTGTTTCCTCGGAGGGAGATAGAGTAAACTCTCGTCTCTCTAATCTGAATTTTGGTAACTCCCTCACTATGGCAGGAAATAAACCCTTCAACAAACCGAAGGAATACCGCGACCGTCAGATGGAAGGGCTGAAAATGCCGCCACATTCTCTGGAAGCGGAGCAGTCGGTGTTGGGCGGTTTAATGCTGGACAACGAACGCTGGGATAACGTTTCCGAGCGCGTCGTGGCTAACGATTTTTTCAGCCGTCCACACCGCATGATCTTCACCGAAATGCAGCGTTTGCTCGAAATGAGCAAGCCAATCGACCTGATCACGCTTTCCGAGTCTCTGGAACTTCAGGGCAACCTGGAAAGCGTGGGTGGTTTCGCCTATCTGGCCGAATTATCTAAAAATACGCCAAGTGCTGCGAACATCAGTGCTTATGCCGACATCGTGCGTGAACGCGCCGTTGTTCGTGAAATGATTGCCGTGGCGAATGAAATCGCCGATGCCGGTTATGACCCGCAAGGGCGTTCCAGCGAAGATTTACTCGATCTGGCCGAGTCACGCGTGTTCCAAATTGCTGAGAGCCGCGCAAATAAAGACGAAGGGCCAAAAAGCATCGACCAAATCCTCGAAGCGACGGTCTCGCGTATCGAAACGCTCTTCCAGACCCCTCACGATGGTGTAACGGGTGTGGACACGGGCTACCAGGATTTGAACAAGAAAACGGCTGGCTTGCAGAAATCTGACCTGATTATCGTGGCGGCGCGTCCGTCGATGGGTAAAACCACGTTTGCCATGAACTTGTGCGAAAACGCCGCGATGTTGCAGGAAAAACCGGTGCTGATTTTCAGCCTCGAGATGCCCGGCGAACAGATCATGATGCGTATGCTGGCGTCATTATCTCGCGTCGACCAAACCAAAATCCGTACCGGCCAGTTAGATGATGAAGACTGGGCGCGTATTTCGAGCACCATGGGCATCTTGCTTGAAAAACGCAATATGTACATTGATGACTCATCCGGCCTGACGCCAACGGAAGTGCGTTCTCGTGCCCGCCGTATCTATCGCGAACATGGCGGCCTGAGCCTGATAATGATCGACTACCTGCAGTTGATGCGTGTGCCTTCGTTGTCTGACAACCGTACGCTGGAAATCGCTGAGATTTCACGCTCGCTAAAAGCGCTGGCCAAAGAGCTACAAGTGCCGGTTGTGGCGCTCTCACAGCTTAACCGCTCCCTGGAACAACGTGCTGATAAACGCCCGGTTAACTCGGATTTGCGTGAGTCCGGCTCCATCGAGCAGGATGCCGACTTAATCATGTTCATCTACCGTGACGAAGTTTATAACGATAACAGTGACGAGAAAGGCATCGCGCAAATCATCCTCGGTAAACAGCGTAACGGCCCAATCGGTACCGTGCGCCTGACGTTTAACGGCCAATTCTCGCGTTTTGATAATTATGCGGGACCTCAATACGACGAAGACTAAATCCTCTTCATCATTCAAGCTGCAAGTGCGTTAGCTGCACTCGCTCACCCCTGTCACTTAATTTAGTAAGCTCCAGGGGATTCACGAGTTTGCCGCCTTCTTGCAGCCCGAACGATTTTGAGGATTAGGGCAATCCAAATATTAAATTTAAGCAAGGAACGAACATGCAAGCGGCAACCGTAAAAATTAACCGCCGCGCTCTGCGACACAACCTCCAACGCCTGCGTGAACTGGCTCCTGCCAGCCGCATGGTGGCGGTAGTGAAAGCAAACGCATATGGGCATGGTCTGCTGGAGACAGCCCAAACACTGCCTGATGCAGATGCATTTGGCGTCGCCCGTCTTGAAGAAGGCGTTCGTTTGCGCGCGGGGGGGATTACTCAGCCCATTTTGCTGCTTGAAGGGTTCTTCAACGCAAGCGACCTCCCGACCATTGCCGAACAGAACTTCCAGACCGCAGTCCACTGCATCGAACAGCTCGAAGCGCTGGAGCAGGCGCAACTCAGCCACCCGATTACCGTGTGGATGAAGCTTGATACCGGCATGCACCGTTTGGGTATCCTGCCGCACGAAGCAGAGGCGTTCTATCAGCGCCTTTCTCGCTGTAAAAATGTCACACAACCGGTGAATATCGTCAGCCATTTTGCCCGCGCCGATGAGCCGGAATGTGACGCCACACTGCGCCAGCTCGATATTTTCAATTCGTTTACCGCAGGCAAACCGGGGCAGCGCTCTATTGGCGCGTCTGGGGGCATCTTGCTGTGGCCTGATTCGCATATGGATTGGGTCCGTCCTGGTATTATTCTGTATGGCGTTTCACCCCTTGAGCAAAAACCGTGGGGCACGGACTTTGGCTTCCAACCGGTCATGTCACTGACCTCCAGCCTGATTGCTGTCCGTGAACACAAAGCGGGTGAAGCGGTGGGTTACGGCGGCACCTGGATTGCTGAGCGCGATACCCGTCTGGGCGTAGTCGCGATTGGTTATGGCGACGGTTATCCGCGTGCAGCACCTTCTGGCACACCTGTGCTGGTGAATGGCCGGGAAGTGCCGATTGTCGGGCGCGTTGCGATGGACATGATTTGTGTCGACCTGGGCCCACAATCAGAAGAAAAAGTGGGTGATAGCGTCGTGATGTGGGGAGACAATCTCCCGGTTGAGCGGATCGCTGAAATTACAAAAGTGAGTGCTTACGAACTTATCACGCGCCTGACTTCAAGGGTTGCGATGGAATACCTGGAGTAATTTTTCTTCACTTATCCACCCTACAAATTCCCGTGATAAACCTCTCGATCTCTGCCCAACTTCCGGTTTACAGTGTTTGTCCGCCACACTGTAAACCAGGAGAACCTCACCGTGTTTCAAAAAGTTGACGCCTATGCTGGCGACCCAATCCTTTCCTTGATGGAACGTTTCAAAGTTGATCCGCGCAGCGACAAGGTAAACCTCAGCATCGGCCTCTATTACAACGAAGATGGGGTCATCCCGCAGTTACAGGCTGTTGCTCAAGCTGAAGAACGGTTGAATTCTCAACCGCATGGCGCATCGCTGTATCTGCCGATGGAGGGTCTGAACAGCTACCGCAGCGCGATTGCACCTCTGCTGTTTGGTGCAAACCATCCGGCATTGCTTGAAGGGCGTATCGCCACAATTCAAACGCTTGGCGGCTCCGGCGCGTTAAAAGTGGGTGCGGATTTCCTGAAAAGCTATTTCCCGAATTCGCAGGTGTGGGTCAGCGATCCGACCTGGGAAAACCATGTCGCTATCTTTGGTGGCGCGGGTTTTGAAGTAAATACCTACCCGTGGTTTGATAGTGAAACCAACGGTGTGCGCGTCGAAGCGTTGCTGGAAACCCTGCGTACGCTGCCTGCGCAAAGCATCGTGCTGTTGCATCCGTGCTGCCATAACCCGACAGGCTCTGACCTGACTGACGCACAGTGGGATGCAGTGGTTGAAATCCTGAAAGCCCGCGAACTGATTCCGTTCCTCGACATCGCCTATCAGGGCTTTGGCGCAGGTATGGAAGAAGATGCCTACGCGATTCGCGCGATTGCGAGTGCGGGGCTGCCTGCGTTAGTCAGTAATTCGTTCTCGAAGATATTTTCAATGTATGGCGAACGTGTCGGCGGGTTGTCGGTCGTCTGTGAAGATGCTGACGCGGCAGGCCGTGTATTGGGTCAGTTGAAAGCCACCGTGCGCCGTAACTATTCCAGCCCGCCAAACTTTGGTGCGCAGGTTGTGGCTGCGGTGCTGAATGACGAACAGCTGAAAACCAATTGGCTGGCCGAAGTTGAAACCATGCGTCGCCGCATTCTTGATATGCGCCAGGCGTTGGTTTCCGTACTGAAGGCTGAAATGCCAGAGCGTAATTTTGACTACCTGTTGAAACAGCGCGGGATGTTCAGTTACACCGGATTGAGTGCGGCACAGGTTGATCGTCTGCGTGACGAGTTTGGTGTTTACCTGATTGCCAGCGGCCGTATGTGTGTCGCTGGACTAAACAGCAATAACGTACAGCGCGTGGCGCAGGCATTTTCTGCAGTAATGTAAGTGCTCACTTACTTATATTAAGCCCTCACCCTAACCCTCTCCGCCAGGAGAGGATTAGGGTCCGGTTGACTCCTTCTCTCTCAGGGAGAAGGCCGGGATGAGGGGGGTTTTTCACAAATTCCATTCTGTGATCATCGCCTTTTTCTATGACAAATCCTGAAAAATTCCTTTTACTCACCGCCACTCGCGGGTATGTTCGGGTAGATTTTTGACCATTTGTTCCACTTTCTAATGATAAAAACCGATTAAAAAGGGAAGACGATGCGTAAAATTACCCTGGCATTAAGTGCCGCGTGTTTGTTATTTGGATTGAATCAGTCTGTTATTGCTAAGGAATCTGCACCCGCGCCACTGAATCCTGGCGTCACTGTTGTGCAACTGGCGCAACAAGTCCCGATTCACTGGGTATCTGTCGCACAAATTGAAAATAGCTTGTTAGGCCGTGCGCCGATGGCGGTGGGTTTCGATATTGACGATACAGTACTTTTCTCAAGCCCTGGCTTCTATCGCGGGCAAAAAGAGTATTCCCCAGGTAAACAGGATTACCTGAAAAATCCGGCCTTCTGGGAAAAGATGAACAACGGCTGGGATGACTTCAGCATGCCCAAAGAGGTCGCGAAAAATCTCATCGCGATGCACCTCAAACGCGGCGACAGTATTTACTTTGTTACGGGTCGTAGCCCAACGAAAACCGAAACCGTCACTCAAACGCTGCAAAAAGATTTCCATATCCCGCATGACCGGGTGAATCCGGTTATTTTTGCGGGTGACAATCCTGGGCAAAACACCAAAACCCAGTGGTTGGAAGATAAGAAAATCAAAGTGTTCTACGGTGATTCTGACGGTGATATTACCGCCGCTCAGGATATAGGTGCCCGCGGCATTCGCCTGTTACGAGCCTCCAACTCAAGTTATCAGCCTTTGCCAAAAGCGGGTGCTTTTGGTGAGGAAGTGATTGTTAACTCTGAATATTAATTTCCCCGTCATACTTCGAATTACAGCCGTGTTGGCTGTACTCACTTACCCCCAGTCACTTACTTGAGTAAGCTCCTGGGGATAAGTTCATTTGCCGCGTTACTGCAACTCGAATTATGTAGGGAAAATCACGCTTCTTTCTCCGCACACTTCCTGAATTGCCGTTTTTTTCATCAAAACTTCCCCGTTGAGTTTACCTTTTGGCGAGTTGCTCGCACACTTAGAATTTGTAGGGTGGATAAGCGGCAGCGTCATCCACCATTGACGGCTGTTGTGTCGGGTGACGCTACACTTACCTGACCAACAAAAGAAAGACTGTTCAGCACATCGTTTTCACGCGAGTCCTTCAAGGGGAATTAAATGACCAATTCGGAGCTATTGCAGTACTGCATGAACAAACCCGGAGCGGAACAAACTGTTCATAGCGACTGGAAAGCAACACAAATCAAAGTTGCGGATGTGATGTATGCGATGGTGCATGACGTGGAGCAACGACCTGCGGTTTCGTTAAAGGCAAGCCCGGCACTCGCTGACTTGTTACGTGAGCAACACAGCGATGTTTACCCTAGTGCACATCTTAATAAAACACACTGGAGCACGGTTTATCTGGATGGATCACTGCCTGATTCGCAGATTTATTATCTGGTGGATGCCTCTTATCAGCAGGCATTATCGCTGCTGCCAGATCAGACCCGGCAGCAGCTTTCTAACTGATTATTTCATACCCGTCATACTTCAAGTTGCATCATTGTTGGTGGCGTTCACTTACCCGAATCACTTACTGATGTAAGCTCATCGGGATGCGTTCTCTTACCGCCTCGATGCCACTCGAATTATTTTGGGTATAGCAAAGGCTTGAGGAAGTGCGCGGTATGCGACGCTTCGCACTGGGCGACAGTTTCTGGCGTGCCAGAAACGAGGATCTCACCGCCGCCGCTGCCACCTTCTGGGCCGAGGTCGACAATCCAGTCTGCAGTTTTAATCACGTCCAGATTGTGCTCAATAACCACAATGGTATTGCCCTGATCGCGCAACTGATGCAGAACTTCCAACAACTGCTGGATATCGGCAAAGTGCAGGCCAGTGGTTGGCTCATCAAGGATATACAACGTCTGTCCGGTGCCACGCTTAGAAAGCTCACGCGCCAGTTTCACACGCTGTGCTTCACCACCTGACAAGGTCGTCGCAGACTGGCCAAGACGAATGTAAGACAGACCCACCTCGATTAACGTTTGCAGCTTACGCGCCAGCGCAGGTACGGCATCAAAGAACTCACGAGCATCTTCAATGGTCATATCCAGCACTTCGTGGATGCTTTTGCCTTTGTACTTAATCTCCAGCGTTTCGCGGTTGTAGCGTTTGCCGCGGCACTGATCGCATGGAACATAAATATCCGGCAAGAAGTGCATCTCGACTTTGATAACACCATCGCCCTGGCACGCTTCGCAGCGCCCGCCACGTACGTTAAAGCTGAAACGACCTGGTGTATAACCTCGCGCGCGGGATTCCGGCACGCCAGCAAACAGTTCACGCACGGGGGTAAACACACCGGTGTAGGTCGCAGGGTTAGAGCGCGGCGTACGGCCAATCGGACTTTGGTCGATATCAATAACTTTATCGAAATGCTCCAGGCCGTGAACGTCGCGATACGGTGCAGGTTCAGCAATCGTCGCGCCGTTAAGCTGGCGTTGGGCGATAGGGAATAACGTATCGTTAATCAGCGTGGATTTACCGGAACCAGACACCCCGGTGACACAGGTGAACAAGCCTACCGGTAGCGTCAGGGTCACGTCTTTCAGGTTGTTACCTTTCGCGCCAACTAACTTCAACACTTTCTCAGGATCGGCGGCAACTCGGGTCTTCGGTACGGAGATTTCACGTTTGCCGCTGAGGAACTGCCCGGTGAGCGATTCTGGCACTGCCATAATATCTTCCAGCGTGCCTTCAGCGACAACCTGGCCGCCGTGCACACCGGCACCAGGGCCGATATCGATAATATGGTCTGCGGCGCGAATGGCATCTTCGTCGTGCTCGACCACAATCACGGTATTACCGAGATCGCGCAGGTGAATCAGGGTTTCCAGCAGGCGTTCGTTATCGCGCTGATGCAGACCGATGGACGGTTCATCCAGCACGTACATCACACCGACAAGACCCGCACCAATCTGGCTTGCCAGACGAATACGCTGCGCTTCACCGCCGGAGAGGGTTTCTGCGGAACGCGAAAGTGACAGGTAATTCAGACCGACGTTAACCAGGAATTTCAGGCGATCGCCAATCTCTTTGAGCACTTTCTCAGCGATTTGCGCACGCTGGCCGCTGAGTTTCATGTTCTGGAAAAACTCCATTGCATGGCCAATGCTCATATCAGAGATGGTCGGCAACGGGGTATTTTCGACATACACATGGCGTGCTTCACGACGCAGACGTGTACCTTCGCAGCTTGAACATGAACGGTTGCTGATAAATTTCGCCAGCTCTTCGCGCACTGCGGAAGACTCTGTCTCTTTATAGCGGCGTTCCATATTATGTAAAACGCCTTCGAACGGATGACGGCGCACCGACGTATCACCACGATCGTTTATATATTTGAATTCAATGCTTTCTTTACCCGAGCCGTTTAGCACCACGTTTTTCACGCTGTCGCTCAGTTCATTCCACGGTGATTCGATATCGAATTTGTAATGCTCTGACAGAGAACGCATCATCGTGAAGTAATAAAAATTACGACGATCCCAGCCGCGAATCGCACCGCCAGCAAGCGAAAGCTCACCGTTTTGCACTACACGCTCAGGGTCGAAATACTGCTGCACGCCAAGCCCATCACAGGTTGGGCAAGCACCGGCTGGGTTGTTGAATGAAAACAGGCGGGGTTCCAACTCGCGCATGCTGTAGCCGCAAATCGGGCAGGCAAAGTTTGCCGAGAACAGCAACTCTTCGGCTTTTGCGTCGTCCATATCGGCGACCACCGCAGAACCACCGGATAAATCCAGCGCGGTCTCAAACGACTCGGCCAGGCGCTGTGCTAAATCTTCGCGCACTTTGAAACGGTCAACCACCACTTCAATGGTATGTTTTTTCTGTAATTCCAGCTTTGGCGGATCTGACAGATCGCACACTTCGCCATCGATCCTGGCGCGGATATAACCCTGGCTTGCGAGGTTTTCCAGCGTTTTGGTGTGCTCGCCTTTTCTGTCTTTAATGATGGGGGCGAGCAGCATCAGGCGCTTGCCTTCTGGCTGCGCTAAAACGTTATCGACCATCTGGCTGACTGTTTGTGCCGCCAGCGTGACATCGTGGTCCGGGCAGCGTGGCTCACCCACGCGGGCATACAGCAGGCGCAGGTAGTCATGAATTTCAGTGATGGTGCCGACAGTTGAACGCGGGTTATGGGACGTGGATTTCTGCTCGATAGAAATCGCAGGCGACAAACCTTCAATGTGGTCCACATCCGGCTTTTCCATCAACGACAGGAACTGACGTGCGTAGGCGGAGAGGGATTCTACGTAACGACGCTGCCCCTCGGCGTATAAGGTGTCGAAAGCCAGTGAGGATTTGCCAGAACCCGAAAGCCCAGTCACGACAATCAGCTTGTCGCGTGGAATGACGAGGTTAATATTTTTGAGATTGTGGGTGCGGGCGCCCCGAACTTCGATCTTATCCATTCACCTTTCCCGGTTTAAACGCTTTTTGCCAGGCCGCACAGGAGGCCGCCGACGATCACAAACGGCTAATTATGACACAATAAAACCTGAATGAATATCCAGTGTTTTAATGCAACAATGTATACCTCAGCGACATTCTGGAATGCATCCCGCAGCTATAAAGATTAGAGGTGGCGTGGTAGAATCGAGGGTTTACACTATTCATTAAACGTTTCAGGAGACACGATCATGGCCAGCAGAGGCGTAAACAAGGTGATTCTCGTCGGGAATCTGGGTCAAGACCCGGAAGTACGCTACATGCCAAATGGTGGCGCAGTTGCCAACATTACTCTGGCCACGTCAGAGTCCTGGCGCGATAAGCAAACCGGCGAAACCAAAGAAAAGACTGAATGGCACCGTGTAGTGCTGTTCGGCAAACTGGCAGAAGTGGCGGGTGAATACCTGCGTAAAGGCTCCCAGGTTTATATCGAAGGTGCATTGCAAACGCGTAAATGGACTGACCAGGCTGGCGTTGAAAAATACACCACCGAAGTCGTTGTTAACGTTGGCGGCGTCATGCAAATGCTGGGTGGCCGTGCAGCAGGCGGAGCTCCAGCTGGTGGCGGTAACCCAGGTCAGCAGCAAGGTGGTTGGGGTCAGCCTCAGCAACCGCAGCAGGGTGGCAACCAGTTCAGCGGCGGCGCGCAATCTCGTCCGCAGCAGAGCGCACCAGCACCATCTAACAATGAACCACCAATGGACTTCGACGACGATATTCCATTCTAGAGTTGACCATTGATGTTTTTGTAAAGTTTAGGCTGAGACCCCCGCACTGCGGGGGTTTTTTTATCGGTGCAGCTGCTTTTCCCCCTCCATGCGACAAAAAGCTGTCACGACGCAGTAAAAATCGATCAAAAAATAAACCCAATTAAACATTATAAAAACAATTAGTTAAACTTTAATCTTCATTTGAAGCTTTTTTAATCATGTCGTGCTGATCACA
>NZ_DATERI010000212.1:0-77450 GCF_035271705.1 Buttiauxella sp. | reverse complement strand
CACTCAAAGAGTGGTGGGGCGTGCAGGATTCGAACCTGCGACCAATTGATTAAAAGTCAACTGCTCTACCAACTGAGCTAACGCCCCGCAATGCGGTTTACTGCTTCATCAAAGACTTACTACATCGAAATTGGTGGGGCGTGCAGGATTCGAACCTGCGACCAATTGATTAAAAGTCAACTGCTCTACCAACTGAGCTAACGCCCCAATTTCGAGTCACTTCGGGTTTGCTTGATATCCCTTGGCAACGGCGGCATATATTACTGATTTAAGATTTTGACGCAACAAGAATTTCGATCAAGATCACCTAATGGCTCGCGTTTCGTTCGGCTTGACCAGAAAAGCAGCAAAATCTGGTCAGGCCGCACACATTACATCGCATTCAGACGTTTTTGTGCCTGCTTTGCGCCATCGGTATTTGGGAACTGTTTGATCACTTGTTGATAGACAGCTTTCGCTTTGGCGGTATCGCCTTTGTCTTGCATGATCACACCGACTTTAAACATTGCATCCGGGGCTTTGGGAGATTTTGGGTAATTTTTCACCACAGAGGCAAAATAAAACGCCGCATCATCCTTTTTCCCTTTGTTATAATTCAACTGACCGAGCCAGTAATTTGCATTTGGCTGATAAGTTGAATCTGGGTACTTCTTAATAAAACTTTGAAATGCAGCAATGGCTTCATCCTCACGGGACTTATCCTGCACCATGGCAATAGCTGCATTGTAGTCGCTGTTAGCGTCGCCACCCTGCACAGGGGCAGCCGCAGCCGGTGCAGCTGCTTCCGCACTAGCATCGGGTGCAGTTGTCGTTGCTGCACCTTGATCAGCGGCATCCGCTGCTTGCCCTGCTGCAGCACCGCTGCCGAGGCTGTCAATCTGCAATAAAATTTGCTTTTGACGCTCAACAACCTGATTCAACTGGTATTGGCTTTCCTGAATTTGACCACGCAGGGAATCAATATCATTTTGATTATCAGAAAGTTGCTGCTGGAGTTGGGTTAAAAGTTGACTGTGAGCATTAGAAATACGCTCAAGTTGAGTGACACGGTCTTCGACCGAGCCTGAGCCGACACTACTGATTGGCGCCTGAGCATTAGCGGCCCAAGGGGCCGCTATGCCAACCAGTAACGACAGACTCAACAAGTGAGATCTGAGGTTACTGTTCATACTGCTCTCTTAGTAAACCAGTACGGCACGACGGTTTTTAGCGTAAGCCGAATCGTCATGACCCAGAACTGCTGGTTTTTCTTTACCGTAAGAAACGATGGAGATCTGGTCTGCAGAAACGCCTTTACCTTGCAGGTACATCTTAACAGCGCTAGCACGACGCTCGCCCAGGGAAATGTTGTATTCCGGGGTACCACGTTCGTCCGCATGACCTTCTACAGTCACTTTGTAAGATGGGTTGCTACGCAGGAAGTTAGCGTGTGCATCCAGCATTGCAGCAAATTCAGAGCTCACATCATACTTGTCCAGACCGAAGTAGACGATGTTGTTCTGTTGCAGCTGTTGCATCTGCAGGCGAGCCTGTTCTTCAGACGACATGTTGCCATTGCTACCGTTAGCGTCCATACCAGTGCCGGCGCCCAGCATACCTTCGCCGCTCTCGTTGTTGGCGCTCTTGTTAGAACTACACGCGGCGATTGCCATAACAGGCAATGCCAGCATCAGCCCTTTCAGCACTTTGTTCAGTTGCATTTCTTTGATCCTTTAATATTTTATTATCACAGATACGGCGACCAGGCAGGGAATTTAACCTGACCATCGGTTGCCGGAAGACGCGCTTTGAAACGCCCATCTGTTGAGACCAGATTCAGCACAGATCCCATCCCCTGAGAAGAGCTGTAGATTACCATTGTGCCGTTAGGTGCCAGACTTGGCGTTTCATCCAGGAACGTTGACGATAAAGTTTGTACGCCACCCGCTACCAGATCTTGTTTGGCGATATGTTGTTGCCCACCATTGGAGCTCACCATCACCATAAACTTACCATCGGAACTCACATCAGAATCCTGGTTCTGAGAACCTTCCCAGGAAATACGTTGTGGAGCACCGCCATTAACATTCACTTTATAGATCTGTGGACGACCTGCCTGATCGGAGGTGTAAGCCAGGTTTTGGCTATCCGGGAACCAGGTTGGTTCAGTGTTATTGCTACGTCCATCGGTTACCTGACGAATCTGGCCTGAGCCAATATCCATCACATACAGGTTTAAGCTACCCGTTTTCGACAGTGCGAACGCCAGTTTGCTGCCGTCAGGAGAGAAGGTTGGCGCACCGTTATGACGTGGGAAAGAAGCGACCTGACGCACTGCGCCATTCGCCAGAGTCTGGATAACCAACGCTGAACGGCCACTTTCAAACGTAACATAAGCCACTTTGCTACCATCTGGGGACCAGGCTGGTGACATCAACGGCTGTGGAGAACGGTGAACGACAAACTGGTTGTAGCCATCGTAATCAGAAACGCGCAATTCATATGGGAACTGACCGCCGTTAGTTTGCACTACGTATGCGATACGAGTGCGGAACGCGCCTTTGATACCGGACAGTTTCTCAAACACTTCGTCGCTTGCGGTGTGACCCGCATAACGCAGCCATTGCTTGTTCACTTTGTAGGAGTTCTGTGCCAGAACTGTACCTGGTGCTCCAGAGGTGTCTACCAACTGGTACGCAACGGTATAGCCGCCATCAGCGCTCGGTGTGACCTGACCTACAACCACAGCATCAATACCCAAAGCGGTCCACGCGGCCGGTTGCACTTCCTGAGCGGAGCCAGGCTGCTGCGGTAAACGTGAACGATCCAATGGGTTGAATTTGCCACTGTTACGTAAATCAGCAGCAACGATGCCACCAATATCTTCTGGTGCTGCACCTGGGCCTGCCCATTTGAACGGCGCCACACCAATCGGACGTGCTGAGTCCACCCCTTGGGTGATTTCAATACGAACTTCTGCGTGCAGTACTGCTGCCCACAGCATTAAAAAACTTAAAGCTACTCGAAATGCCTGCTTCATCATATCTCCCTTATCTGGACCCAAAGCCCGCGATAATTTAGCAGAATGTTAACAAACTCAAATACACAAAACTACCAAAACCCTGTGACACAGCTTGGTCAGTTTTCCCCACTTTCGCGAGGAAAATTTTACTATGGCTTAAAGTCGATAGGTGCGTTTTTGAAAACTTCATACACGTCCTGGCTAGGCGGCTTCGGAATCTTCGCCAAACGCGCTGCCGCGATGGCAGCCTGACAAAGAGCCGGATCCCCACCTTCTGATTTGATATCAAGTAACAGGCCATCAGGCGCCAGTTTTATGCGCAATGAGCAGGTCTTGCCGCTAAAGGCTGGATCCTGGTAAAACTTGCTCTCAATTGCTGCTTTTATCTGCCCTGCATAACCATTGATTTCAGCACCAGAAGCGCCACTATTTTTATTATTCCCTGTCCCGGCAGCAGCAGCACTATTACCTTTCGCTCCTGCCCCAGCTTTCGGTGCATTCTTACCGGAGCTCAGGTCACCGAACAGATCGTCAACACCCGCAGCTGCTGCATTATCGGCAGCGGCTTTATCAGCTGCAGCTTTTTTCTTAGCATCTGCAGCCGCTTTCTTATCAGCGGCAGCTTTTGCAGCAGCAGCTTTTGCAGCCGCTGCCTTCTCAGCCGAAGCTTTTTCAGAGGCCGCTTTTTCTGCGGCGGCTTTTTCTGCAGCTGCAGTTGCAGCGGCTTCTTTTTTAGCCGCTTCAGCAGCGGCTTTCTTCTCTGCTTCTTGCTGCGCTTTTTTAGCCGCAGCAACAGCGACAGCAGCGGCTTTCTTCTCTGCATCAGCGGCTTTTTTAGCGGCCTCTTCAGTCGCTTTCTTCTGCGCATCCGCAGCAGCTTTCTTCGCGGCTTCTTCCGCAGCCTTCGCCTGAGCCTGAGCATCAGCTTGAGCTTTGGCGTCTGCTTTGGCTTTCGCCGCAGCGGCTTCCGCTTGTTTCTGCTGCTCTTGCGCTTCTTTGGCTGCTTCTTGTGCCTGTTTCTGCTGCTCTGTTTGCTGCTTCGCTTGTTCCTGCGCTTCGAGGCGTTCTTTCTCCAGTTGCTTCAGACGCTGTTGTTCAGCAGCCTGTTTTTCCTGAAGCTCTTCAGCCTGTTGTTGCGCTTGTTTCTCGCGTTGCTCTGCGGCACGTTTGCTGCTCGCCTGTTGCTGCTGCTCACGATTGTACTGCTGAACAACAGCACCTGGGTCGACCATGACCGCGTCAATAGCCGAACCCCCACCGCCGCCAGCACTGGCGTCGATGTGCTCGTCAAACGAACTCCAAATCAGGACGGCAATCAAGATGATATGCAGGATCACTGAGACGATTATCGCACGCTTGAGCTTATCGTTTTCTATGGTTGCCTTTGACACTATCGGTTCCCAAATATAGCAAGATATACCCGTCATACTTCATGTTGCAGGGGCGTTGGCTGCACTCCCTCACCCCAGTCACTTACTTTAGTAAGCTCCTGGGATTCACTCACTTGCCGCCTACCTGCAACATGAATTATTTAGGAATAAATCAGATTGGCTGCGTCATCAGACCGACGGATTTCACACCTGCGCTATGCAGCATGTTCAGTGCTTTGATAATTTCCTCGTAAGGAACATCTTTCGCACCACCGATCAAAAAGACCGTTTTCGGGTTTGCCTGCAAACGACGCTGTGCTTCCGCAACAACCTGTTCAGACGGCAACTGATCCATACGATCTTTCTCAACCACCACGCTGTACTGCCCTACCCCGGACACTTCAATAATGACCGGTGGTTCATCGTTACTGCTCACCGTTTGCGAATCTGTCGCTTCCGGTAAATCAACCTCAACGCTTTGCGTAATAATAGGGGCCGTTGCCATGAAAATGAGCAACAGCACTAACAGTACGTCTAGCAGAGGAACGATGTTAATTTCGGACTTTAATTCCCGACGATTACGCCCACGTCCACGTCTGGCCATGACTTACCCCTTACTGCTTATCGCTGCTGGTAAAAGCCTGACGGTGCAGGATAGCCGTGAACTCTTCCATGAAGTTGTCGTAATTCAATTCCAGTTTGTTCACTCGTTGGTTCAGGCGGTTATACGCCATAACCGCAGGGATTGCAGCGAACAAACCAATTGCGGTTGCAATCAGTGCTTCTGCGATACCTGGCGCAACCATCTGTAGGGTTGCTTGTTTTACCGCACCGAGTGCGATAAATGCATGCATGATCCCCCAAACCGTGCCAAACAGACCGATATACGGGCTGATGGAACCGACTGTTCCGAGGAAAGGAATATGAGTTTCCAGCGTTTCCAGCTCACGGCTCATGGAAATACGCATGGCGCGAGATGCCCCTTCGACAACCGCTTCAGGTGCATGTGTGTTAGCACGATGCAGTCGGGCAAACTCTTTAAAACCTGAATAGAAGATTTGCTCAGAGCCAACAAGATTGTCACGACGGCCCTGGCTTTCTTGATAGAGACGGGACAATTCAATGCCCGACCAGAACTTATCTTCAAACGCTTCTGCTTCACGAGTAGCAGCATTGAGGATTCGCGTTCGCTGAATAATGATTGCCCATGATGCAATGGAAAAACCAATCAAAATCAACATGATAAATTTGACCAGAAGGCTAGCCTTCAGGAACAAATCAAGGATATTCATGTCAGTCACTGCTTGAACTCCGCGACAATAGACTTGGGAAGCGCACGAGGCTTCATTAGGTGTGTATCAACGCAAACGATCAGGACCTCAGCTTCGTTGAGTACCTGATTATCGGCATTGACGATTCGCTGTGTAAATACCATAGAGGTACCACGCATCGATGTAATTTCACTTTGGATTTCGAGTAAATCGTCAAGTCGGGCAGGCGCAAGGTAATCTACTGTCATCCTGCGAACGACAAAAGCGATGCTTTCTGCCAACAAATCTTGTTGATTAAAGTTGTGATGGCGCAGCATCTCAGTGCGTGCTCTTTCATAAAAAGCAACATAACTGGCGTGGTAAACCACACCACCGGCGTCAGTATCTTCATAGTAGACACGAACCGGCCATCGAAACAGCGTTGTACTCACTTTACATCCCGGTAACGCAATTAAACGTTGCTACTATACGCAAGAGGATGGGGGTTGGGAATGGGTAGCACTAAACGTTAGGTAAATATTTATGGGCTTGTTATCGCCCATAAATTTTGTAAAAAAAACTTTGAGGTTAAAGAAACATCAGAAGAAAAAAATAGCCAGCCCAGCTAAGAGGACCAGTTGCGCGGGTAATGGACTAAAAACGCCCTGCCACAGCATCTTACGGGGGTGGAAGCCCACACCATGTATCACACCAGTACACACCGCCCACATCAGCAATAAACCCTGCCAGATTGCCAAGTCACTGGTTTTCGCCGCGAAACGGGACGGGTCCCAAAACATACACCCGGCCAGGATTAATGCCATGATCAAGGAAAGAGCCCTTAAAGGGCTCTTATCCATTACCGCATACAGCTTTGCGATAATTCCTTCCATCAATGTTCTTCTTTACCGACTTTAGCCGATTCTACGTGCTCAAGCGCCAGGGCGGTAATGATGCCGAAAGCACAGGCAAGAAGCGTCCCCAGAATCCATGCAAAGTACCACATAATTAGCTCCTTACTTAGTACAGAGAGTGGGTGTTGCTTTCGATATCTTCTTTGGTGATTCGGCCGAACATTTTCCAGTAACACCAAGTGGTGTAGATGAGAATGATCGGCACGAATACCGCAGCAACAAAGGTCATCACGTTCAGCGTCAGCTGGCTGGATGTCGCATCCCACATTGTCAGGCTAGCGTTCAACATGGTGCTTGAAGGCATCACGAACGGGAACATCGCCACACCAGCAGTCAAAATCACACATGCCAGTGTCAGTGAGGAGAACACAAATGCCATCGCACCTTTTTCCAGGCGGGACATCAGCACAGTCAACAGCGGCAGTACCACACCCAATGCAGGGATAAGCCACAGAATCGGCATATTATTGAAGTTCACCATCCAGGCACCTGCCTGACGTGCAACTTCTTTAACTAGCGGATTCGATGCCGCGTGGTGGTTCAACTCCGATGTCACAACGTAACCATCTATGCCGTACATCACCCAAACACCCGCCAGCGCGAAGCACACCATCATCACCAGCGCTGCGATTTGCGCCGCAACTTTGGCACGCAGATGCAGTTCACCCACAGTACGCATTTGCAGGTAAGTGGCACCCTGAGCAAGGATCATGGAGACGCTAACAACACCGGCCAACAAGCCAAACGGGTTCAGCAACTGGAAGAAGTTACCGGTGTAGTACAGACGCAGATATTCATCAACATTGAACGGCACACCCTGCAACAGGTTACCGAATGCAACACCAATGACTAACGGTGGCACGAAGCTACCGATGAAAATGCCCCAGTCCCACATGTTGCGCCAGCGCATGTCTTCAATCTTCGAACGGTAGTCAAAACCTACCGGACGGAAGAACAATGAAGCCAGAACCAGAATCATCGCTACATAGAAGCCAGAGAACGCAGCAGCGTAAACCATCGGCCAGGCGGCAAACAACGCGCCACCCGCGGTGATGAGCCAGACCTGGTTACCATCCCAGTGCGGGGCGATGGAGTTAACCATAATACGGCGTTCAACGTCTGTACGGCCAATGATGCGGGACAGCATACCTACGCCCATATCAAAGCCATCAGTGACTGCAAAACCAATCAGCAGAATGCCAACCAGCAGCCACCATATAAAACGTAATACTTCATAATCGATCATTTGACGACTCCTGTCTTAGCGTGCCGGCTGAGAAGCCACATTGGACTGCTCAAAGTGATAGCGACCTGTTTTCAGACTGCTCGGCCCAAGGCGAGCAAATTTGAACATCAGGAACAGTTCCGCCACCATAAACAGCGTGTAAAGGCCGCAAATCAATACCATGGAGAAGATCAGATCACCCACGGTCAGAGAGGAGTTAGCAACCGCAGTTGGCAATACCTCACCAACGGCCCATGGTTGACGACCGTATTCGGCAACAAACCAGCCAGATTCAATCGCAATCCACGGCAACGGCATGCCATAGAGTGCTGCACGCAGCAGCCATTTTTTCGAGCCAATTGCGTTACGTGTCACAGTCCAGAACGAGGCTGCGATGATGAACAGCATCAGGAAGCCACTACCCACCATGAGACGGAATGCAAAGTACAGCGGAGCAACGCGTGGAATAGAGTCTTTAGTTGCTTTCTGAATCTGCTCTTCCGTCGCGTCAGAGACGTTCGGGGTATAGCGTTTCAGCAACAAACCGTACCCAAGGTCTTTCTTGATGGCATTAAAGTCATCACGAACCGCCTGGTCATTAGAACCTGCGCGTAACTGTTCCAGCAGGCTATAAGCCTTCATCCCGTTACGAATACGCTCTTCGTGTTGCACCATCAGGTCTTTCAGACCGATGACTGGCGTATCCACTGAACGGGTGGCAATGATGCCCAACGCGTAAGGAATTTGAATCGCGAAGTGGTTTTCTTGCTTGTCCTGGTCAGGAATACCAAACAGCGTAAAGGCTGCCGGAGCCGGTTGAGTTTCCCACTCGGCTTCAATGGCGGCCAGCTTGGTTTTCTGCACGTCACCCATTTCGTAACCGGACTCATCGCCCAGCACGATTACAGACAGGATTGCCGCCATACCGAAGCTTGCAGCGATGGCAAAAGAACGCTTCGCAAAGGCAACATCACGGCCCTTAAGCAAGTAGTAGGAGCTGACGCCGAGGATGAAAATCGCGCCGCACACGTAGCCAGAAGCCACGGTGTGAACGAATTTAACCTGAGCAACTGGGTTCAATACCAGTTCAGAGAAGCTCACCATCTCCATACGCATGGTTTCGAAGTTGAAGTCGGAAGCAATTGGGTTTTGCATCCAACCGTTCGCGACCAGAATCCACAGAGCAGAGAGGTTGGAGCCAAGCGCCACCAGCCAGGTCACCGCCATGTGTTGAACTTTACCGAGGCGATCCCAACCAAAGAAGAATAAACCAACAAAGGTGGATTCAAGGAAGAACGCCATCAGGCCTTCGATGGCCAGAGGTGCCCCAAAAATGTCACCCACGTAGTGTGAATAGTAAGACCAGTTTGTACCAAACTGGAACTCCATGGTTAAACCAGTGGCCACACCCAGCGCAAAGTTGATACCAAACAACTTGCCCCAGAACTTGGTCATATCTTTATAGATTTGTTTACCTGACAAGACGTAAACCGTTTCCATAATGGCCAGCAAGAACGCCATACCGAGCGTGAGTGGCACAAACAGGAAATGGTACATCGCGGTCAAGGCAAACTGTAAGCGCGACAGTTCGACAATATCAAACATCATGACTCCTTGCTCTTCGCATGAAGACTCCGACCATGGTTCACCCAGAGGTTCACCACAACGCATGCCCTAATACAAAAACATTAGCTTCCAGATTTCATCTCTTCTTTTGCCTTACTTACATGTAACAAAAAAAAGATGAAAGGTTGCAAACACGTTAATAAAAACCAAAAATAATCCGCAAATATATTACCCTGCAATTTCCCTACAATAAACAGGTAATTGCTTAGAGTTATTTACATTT
Organism: Buttiauxella sp.; assembly: GCF_035271705.1. GTDB lineage: Bacteria > Pseudomonadota > Gammaproteobacteria > Enterobacterales > Enterobacteriaceae > Buttiauxella. The sequence continues at coordinate 67,841 of NZ_DATERI010000212.1, read as the reverse complement.
CTCGACATTGATCAATTTATAGCGAAAATGTCACATTCCCGCCATCTTGATCTGCAACAATTTACACACTTTCGTATACCACTTGCCAGTTTTAGATATTGATCTAGCGCAATTTATTCCCCAGTTGTTAATTTAGTTTCTCATTGAGATTAATAGTAAATTTGTTGTTAATGGTATGTTTTGCAAAACGCAGCAACGTTAATGTAAGGATGATATCTATAAAGAAAGGTTATTTATTTGAAGCAGAATTAGAAAATTAAATTTTCACGTATGGGTGATGCACCGTGTTAATCGCCTCACGCTATTTTCTTGGGTTTGTTTCTTTTTTCATTTTTAATTAACAATTATTTTACCTTTAACGTCACCATATTTAACAAGTTATTATTTTTGATAAGGTTAGTCGGCATCTTCGCATCCATTACAAAGCGCCTCGTAAGCATAGGGCTCCAAAAACCAGACAAAAAAAAGGCCGCTCAAAAGAGCGGCCAACCATGTCGAATTATTTTGGGTATACTCTTATTTCTTTACTTACTGAGGCAAAATAGATTTCAGTGCATCACCGATGTCAGCGAGGCTGCGAACGGTTTTCACGCCTGCGGCTTCCAGTGCTGCGAATTTCTCATCCGCGGTACCTTTACCACCTGAAATGATTGCACCTGCGTGCCCCATACGCTTGCCTTTCGGCGCAGTCACACCCGCGATGTAACCCACAACTGGCTTGGTCACATGCTCTTTGATGTAAGCTGCTGCTTCTTCTTCTGCACTACCACCGATCTCACCGATCATCACGATAGCTTCAGTTTTCGGATCTTCCTGGAACATCTTCAGAATGTCGATGAAGTTAGAGCCAGGGATCGGGTCGCCACCGATACCCACACAGGTGGACTGGCCCAGACCGATATCAGTAGTCTGTTTAACCGCTTCATAAGTCAGCGTACCAGAGCGGGAAACGATGCCCACTTTGCCTGGCAGGTGAATATGACCTGGCATGATGCCGATTTTGCACTCGCCCGGGGTGATTACGCCTGGGCAGTTTGGCCCAATCATGCGCACGCCCGCTTCGTCCAGTTTCACTTTCACAGTCAGCATATCCAGCGTCGGGATGCCTTCGGTGATAGTGATAATCAGCTTAATACCTGCATCAATCGCTTCCAGAATGGAATCTTTGCAGAACGGTGCTGGAACGTAGATAACAGAAGCGGTTGCGCCTGTTGCTTCTACTGCTTCACGCACGGTATTAAATACCGGCAGACCCAGGTGCTCTGTACCGCCTTTACCTGGCGTTACACCGCCAACCATTTGCGTACCGTATGCAATCGCCTGCTCGGAGTGGAAAGTCCCCTGGCTGCCGGTGAAACCCTGGCAAATCACCTTGGTGTTTTTATCGATCAAAATGGACATTATTTCCCCTCCACGGCAGCAACAACCTGCTGTGCTGCATCCGTCAGACTTTTCGCTGCAATAATATTCAGGCCACTATCTGCCAGTTTCTTCGCACCCAGTTCCGCGTTGTTACCTTCCAGACGGACAACCACTGGAACGTTGACACCCACTTCTGCAACCGCACCGATGATACCGTCTGCAATCAGGTCGCAACGTACGATACCGCCGAAGATGTTAACCAGAACCGCTTTCACTTTGTCGTCAGACAAAATGATTTTGAATGCTTCAGTCACGCGCTCTTTGGTTGCGCCACCGCCAACGTCCAGGAAGTTAGCAGGTTCACCACCGTGCAGTTTAACGATGTCCATGGTGCCCATTGCCAGGCCCGCACCGTTAACCATGCAACCGATGTTGCCATCAAGAGCAACGTAGTTCAGTTCCCACTGTGCAGCCTGAGATTCACGCGCATCTTCCTGGCTTGGGTCACGCATTTCGCGCAGCTCTGGCTGGCGGAACAATGCGTTGCCATCGGCACCCAGCTTGCCATCCAGACAAATCAAGTCGCCCTGCTTGGTGATAACCAGCGGGTTGATTTCGATAAGTGCCAGGTCGCGATCAAGGAAGATGTTCGCCAGACCCATAAAGATCTTGGTGAACTGCTGAACCTGCTTACCTTCCAGACCCAGTTTGAACGCCAGTTCACGGCCTTGATAAGGCATTGGGCCTGCCAGCGGATCCAGAGCAACTTTGTGGATCAGATGCGGGGTTTCTTCCGCAACTTTTTCAATTTCAACGCCACCTTCGGTGGACGCCATGAACACGACGCGACGGGAGCTACGATCAACCACCGCGCCAAGATACAGTTCTTTATCAATGTCAGTCGCAGCTTCAACCAGAATCTGGTGAACTGGCTGGCCATTAGCATCAGTTTGGTAAGTCACCAGGCGTTTACCCAGCCAGTGTTCAGCAAAAGCACGGATGTCTTCTTTGCTGTTTACCACTTTCACGCCGCCCGCTTTACCGCGGCCACCAGCATGAACCTGACATTTTACCACCCACGGGCCTGCGCCAATTTTAGACGCTGCTTCTTCCGCTTCACGCGGCGTGTTACAGGCATAACCGACTGGAGCCGGCAGGCCATATCGAGCAAACAACTGTTTCGCCTGATACTCGTGTAAGTTCATGAGTTCTATCCATCCTTCATAAAAACATGTAAGTCAGTTGTCGCAACTTTCGCCGAAAGACCGACCTACAAGGCAGGTGATAATTGTAGGCCCGGCAGCTTTGGCCACCGGGCGTAGGGTACTACACGTCCAGCAGCAGACGAGTTGGGTCTTCCAGCAGCTCTTTAATTGCCACCAGATAGCCCACGGACTCGCGGCCATCGATCAGACGGTGATCGTAAGACAGTGCCAGATACATCATTGGCAGGATCTCAACTTTACCGTCGACCGCCATTGGTCGGTCTTTAATAGCGTGCATGCCGAGGATCGCGCTCTGCGGCGGGTTGATGATCGGCGTAGACATCAGTGAACCAAACACACCACCGTTGGTGATGGTGAAGTTACCGCCGGTCAAGTCTTCCACGGTCAGCTTGCCGTCACGGCCTTTCACAGCCAGTTCTTTAATGCGTTTTTCGATGTCAGCCATACCGAGGGTATCAACGTCACGCAGTACTGGCGTGACCAGACCACGCGGCGTGGAAACCGCGATGCTAACGTCGAAGTAGTTGTGGTAAACCACGTCTTCGCCATCGATAGAAGCATTCACTTCTGGATAACGTTTCAGCGCTTCAACAACAGCTTTGATGTAGAAGGACATGAAGCCCAGACGCACACCGTGGCGTTTCTCGAAAGAGTCACCGTACTGCTTACGCAGATCCATGATAGGTTTCATGTTCACTTCGTTAAACGTAGTGAGCATGGCGGTGGAGTTTTTCGCTTCCAGGAGACGCTCGGCAACACGCTTACGCAGACGTGTCATCGGAACGCGTTTTTCGCTACGACCCGCCAGTGGAGCAACCGGTGCTTTGGTTTCTGCAGCAGCTTTGGCTTGTGCAGGTTGAGCTGCCTTCGCCTGAGTCAGATGTTTATCAACATCTTCACGGGTGATACGACCACCCACACCGCTGCCTTTAATGGCATTAGCGTCCAGGGAATGCTCAGCAATCAGGCGGCGAATAGCCGGGCTGAGTGCATCATTGTTCTGCTCTTCCAAAGAAGCCTGCTGGCGCTGTGCCGGAGTAGACTCTTTGCTTTCTGCTTTCGCGGTGGTCTCTTTGCCAGTGCTGTTGCCTTCACGCAGGCGGCCCAGGATTTGACGAGAGGTGACAGTTGTCCCTTCATCTTCCAGTACAGCATCCAGAATACCATCTGCAGACGCCGGTACTTCCAGTACCACTTTGTCAGTTTCGATTTCCACCAGCACTTCGTCACGGGTAACAGTGTCGCCCGGTTTTTTATGCCAGGTGGCGACAGTCGCATCGGCAACGGACTCAGGCAGGTCAGGAACTAGAATATCTACGCTACTCATTTTTTATCCTTTATTTAATCGACGTTCAGCGCGTCATTAACCAGATCTTGCTGCTGTTTCTGGTGAACGGACAAGTACCCTACCGCAGGTGATGCGGAGGCTGGACGACCTGCATAACTCAGGGCTGATCCAAATGAAATCACTTCACGGAAATGGTGCTGGCTGCAGTACCATGCGCCCTGGTTAAGCGGCTCTTCCTGGCACCACACAAAATCATGTACGTGAGCAAAGGGTTTTAATGCTTCCTGCACCGCATGGTGCGGGAATGGATACAACTGTTCGATGCGCACAATCGCCACATCTTTTTGATCGTTCTTACGACGCTGTTCCAGCAAATCGTAATAAACCTTACCAGAACACATGACCACGCGTTTCACGCCTGCTGGGTCTAACTCGTCCACTTCACCAATCGCTGGCAGGAAGCTGCCATTAGCCAGTTCGTCGAGCGTAGAAACCGCCTGCGGATGACGCAGCAGGGATTTCGGTGACATGACAATCAGTGGACGACGCATACCGCGCAACGCCTGACGACGCAACATGTGGTAAACCTGCGCGGGAGTAGAAGGCACGCAAACTTGCATGTTCTGCTCAGCACACAGCTGGAGATAACGTTCCAGACGTGCGGATGAGTGCTCTGGGCCCTGGCCTTCGTAGCCGTGCGGCAACAGCATAACCAGACCACACATACGGCCCCATTTCTGCTCGCCGGAGCTGATGAACTGGTCGATAACCACCTGAGCACCGTTGGCGAAATCGCCGAACTGAGCTTCCCAGATAGTCAGCGTACGAGGTTCCGCAGTGGCATAACCGTATTCAAACGCCAGAACCGCTTCTTCAGACAGTACGGAGTCCCAAACTTTGAACTCGCCCTGGCTGTTGTGAACGTGTTGCAGCGGGGTGTAAGTCGAACCGTTGGTTTGGTTGTGAATCACAGCGTGACGGTGGAAGAACGTACCACGCCCCACATCTTCACCAGACAGACGCACAGCAACACCTTCATCAACCAGAGTTGCATACGCCAGGTTTTCTGCCGCGCCCCAGTCGAATTTCTTCGCGCCGTTCGCCATTTCCGTGCGGTCACTGTAGATTTTCGCCACACGTGCTTGCATCTCAACCGTTTCAGGCGCGCTGCTAATACGTTTAGCCAGCTCCTGCAAACGCTTCATTTCTACCTTGTTCGGATAACTCTCATCCCACTCGTGGTTGAGGTATGGCGACCAGGTAAAGGAATGCATGTTCATTGGGCGGTATTCTTTCACCACACATTCACCGGCATCCAGCGCATCACGGTAAAGGTTTACCATTTCAGTGGCATCTTCAAGTGTGGCCAGCTTTTGCTGCTCCAGACGGTCAGCATAGATCTTACGCGGCGTCGGGTGTTTCTTGATTTTCTGGTACATCATTGGCTGAGTTGCACTTGGCTCATCAGCTTCGTTATGACCATGGCGACGGTAGCAAACCAGGTCGATAAACACGTCGCGCTTAAAGGTGTTACGGAAGTCCAACGCCAGACGAGTAACAAACGCCACCGCTTCTGGGTCATCTGCATTCACGTGGAAAATGGGTGCCATCACCATTTTACCGATATCGGTACAGTACGGTGTGGAACGCGCATCCAGTGGGTTAGATGTGGTGAAACCAATCTGGTTGTTGATAACGATGCGAACGGTACCGCCCACTTCGTAGCCACGCGCTTTAGACATGTTCAGGGTTTCCTGAACCACGCCCTGACCGGCAACCGCTGCGTCACCATGAATGGTGATTGGCAGAACCTGGTTGCTGCCTGGTTTATCCAGCCTGTCCAGACGTGCACGCACAGAACCAATAACCACAGGGCTTACGATTTCGAGGTGCGACGGGTTAAATGCCAGCGCCAGGTGAACCAGGCCGCCTTCGGTTTCAACGTCAGATGAGAAGCCCATGTGGTACTTCACATCACCAGTGCCGAGGTGCTCTTTATGTTTACCGGCAAACTCGTCGAACAACTCCTGCGGCTTTTTACCCAGTACGTTGATCAGTACGTTCAGGCGGCCACGGTGTGCCATCCCCAGAACCACTTCACGTGTGCCGCTCTTACCCGCATGGCGGATCATCTCTTTGAGCATTGGCACCAATGCGTCACCGCCTTCCAGCGAGAAGCGTTTAGCGCCTGGGAATTTCGCACCCAGATAACGCTCAAGGCCTTCAGCCGCAGTCAGTTCGCTCAGGAAGCGTTTTTTCTCTTCAACAGTAAATGTTGAGTGCCCCACCACTGATTCGATGCGCTGTTGAATCCAGCGTTTCTCTTCAGTACTGGTGATGTGCATATATTCCGCACCAATCGAACCACCGTAAGTCTGCTCGAGCGCATCAATCAGGTCAGCAAGCTTCATGGTTTCTTTGCCGCTGGCAAAAGAACCCACGTTGAAAGTTTCCTTAAGATCGGCATCAGTCAGATTGTGGTAAGCGGGATCCAAGTCAGCAACCGCGTCCTGCTTCCACAGGCCAAGCGGGTCAAGGTTAGCTGCTTGATGACCACGGAAACGCCAGGCGTTGATCAACTGCAGGACTTTGACTTGCTTAACGTCAGTGTCAGGGTCGGTAATTGCGGTGGAATAACGTGAGGCATCCTTCGCCAGACGACGAAAATAATCACGTGTTTTAGAATGGAATTGATCCGGTTTGGCCCCGGTTCCAGGTAATTGCTGGAACATTGAGCGCCAATGCGCATCAACAGAGTCAGGATCGGTTAAGAAGTCTTCATAGAGCTGCTCTATCCAGGACTGGTTTGCACCTGCCAGGTAAGAGGAATCCAGCCAGGCTTTCATTTCGCCGTTCTGCATCGTGATCCCTTAAGCATTTTTATGCTTATTTCGCCGTGAATAACTATTACGTACAGAATACAGAAGTTGTACGCATTACCGGGGTTCACAACAACGAGCCATTGACTTGTCAGGCAGCTCGTGAAGGAACCTTTAAAAACTGTCGCTGTATCAAATGACGTAGGGCAGTTTTTAAAGGTTTCCTGCAATTTCCCCTCCCTGCGGGAGGGGAAACAACATTAGGCACTCTTTTGCAGCAACATCGACTTAATATGGCCGATGGCTTTCGTCGGGTTTAGCCCCTTAGGACAAACACTGACGCAATTCATGATGCCATGACAGCGGAATACACTGAAAGCATCACTGAGACCGTCAAGACGACTGGCGGTTTCAGTATCACGGCTATCGATCAAGAAACGATACGCCGCCAGTAAACCTGCAGGCCCGATGAACTTATCAGGGTTCCACCAGAAGGACGGACAGGACGTCGAGCAGCACGCGCAAAGAATACACTCGTACAGGCCATCCAGTTTTTCACGCTGCTCAGGTGACTGTAAATGCTCACGAGCCGGTGGATTTTGTCCATTATTCAACAGGTAAGGCTTAATCTTCTCATATTGAGTATAGAATTGCCCCATGTCTACAACCAGATCTCGCACAACAGGCAATCCCGGTAGTGGGCGGACAACAATCTTCTGCTTTCCGTTACCTAACGCTGAGATTGGCGTGATACAAGCCAAGCCATTCTTACCGTTCATGTTCACGCCATCGGAGCCACACACCCCTTCACGGCACGAACGACGAAACGACAACGACGGATCTTTTTCTTTCAGTTGCATCAGCGCGTCAAGCAACATCATGTCGCGCCCTTCTTCCCCTTCCAGGGTGTACTCCTGCATACGCGGAGCATCGTCAACATCCGGGTTGTAGCGATAAATTGAGAATTCGAGTTTCATCACTTTGCTCCGCTATTAATAAGTACGCACTTTCGGTGGGAATGCCGGACGCAGTTTCGGCTGCATGTTCACCTCACGGCGAGTCATGCTTTCCGAAGCAGGCAGATACAAGCTATGACACAGCCAGTTTTCATCGTCACGGTCCGGATAGTCGAAGCGGCTATGCGCGCCACGGCTTTCGGTGCGGTAGTTAGCGGATACAGCGGTCGCGAATGCGGTTTCCATCAGGTTATCCAGCTCCAGGCACTCAACGCGCTGGGTGTTGAACTCACTTGAAGTGTCATCCAGACGGGCATTTTTCAGGCGCTCGCGGATTTGTTTCAGTTGCTCAAGGCCTTTCGCCATTGCGTCACCTTCGCGGAATACCGAGAAGTTATTCTGCATACATTCCTGAAGCGCTTTGCGGATTTGCACGGGATCTTCACCGTCGCGGTTATTGTTCCAGCGGTTCATGCGTTCCAGAGCGGCATTAATATCGTCTTCGCTGGCATCACGCAGTTCGCCTTGCTCAGCGATACATTCCAGCAGATGCAAGCCAGCAGCGCGACCAAACACCACCAAATCCAGCAGCGAGTTACCGCCCAGACGGTTGGCACCGTGAACAGAAACGCAGGCGATTTCGCCCACTGCAAACAGCCCAGGAATGACAACGTCTTCGCCCTGCTCGTTCACCGTCAGCGCCTGACCCGTCACTTTGGTCGGGATCCCGCCCATCATATAGTGGCAAGTTGGGATAACCGGAATCGGTTCTTTAACCGGGTCAACGTGTGCAAAGGTGCGCGACAGTTCAAGGATGCCCGGCAGACGGGATTCCAGAACGTCTTTACCCAAGTGGTCGAGTTTCAGTTTAGCGTGTGGACCCCATGGGCCATCGCAACCACGACCTTCGCGGATTTCAATCATGATGGAACGTGCTACTACGTCACGGCCCGCCAGGTCTTTGGCGTTTGGTGCATAACGCTCCATGAAACGCTCGCCGTGTTTGTTCAGCAGATAACCGCCTTCACCACGACAACCTTCTGTGACCAGAACGCCCGCACCAGCAATGCCGGTTGGGTGGAACTGCCACATTTCCATATCTTGTACCGGCACGCCAGCACGCAGCGCCATGCCAACACCGTCACCGGTATTAATGTGCGCGTTAGTGGTGGACTGATAAATACGGCCCGCACCACCGGTTGCCAGAATGGTCGCTTTCGCTTTGAAGTAAACCACTTCGCCAGTTTCGATACACAGCGCAGTCGTACCGACCACGGCGCCATCGGCGTTTTTCACCAGATCAAGCGCATACCATTCGGAGAAAATAGTGGTTTTGTTTTTCAGGTTTTGTTGATACAGCGTGTGCAACAACGCGTGACCAGTACGGTCAGCCGCCGCCGCAGTACGTGCCGCTTGCTCGCCGCCGAAGTTCTTCGACTGGCCGCCAAACGGACGTTGGTAAATGGTGCCGTCTTCAAGACGGGAGAACGGCATTCCCATATGATCCAGTTCCAGAATCGCTTCCGGCCCGGTTTTACACATATATTCAATGGCGTCCTGGTCACCGATATAGTCGGAACCTTTTACCGTGTCGTACATATGCCATTCCCAGTTGTCTTCGTGGGTATTACCGAGTGCTACGGTAATACCGCCCTGCGCAGACACAGTATGGGAACGGGTTGGGAAAACTTTAGACAGCAAGGCACAAGTCTGGCCTGACTGGGAAATCTGCAGTGCGGCGCGCATACCTGCGCCACCAGCACCGATGACGACTGCATCAAACTCTCTGACTGGTAAATTCATTACACACCCCACACCACAACGAATCCATAAATGACGTAAACCAGCAGTGCAACAACAATCAGCAGTTGCAGCCCAAGACGAATCGCCACTGGTTTAACGTAGTCGGTCAACACCTGCCACATGCCAATCCAGGCATGGATCAAAATTGAGAACAATGTCAGCAGGGTGAACACTTTGGTGAAGGCGGAGGTAAAGAACCCGCTCCAGACCTCGTAGGTTAAATCGCCGGTAACAGCGAAGAACCCGATCATATAAATGATGTACAGGGTGATTACGATGGCGGAGGCACGAACCAAAATATAGTCATGCACACCATTGCGACCTAATGCGGAGGCATTGCTTACCATACGAGGACTCCTGCGAGAATTGAAAGCACGACAGTTATAACAAAGGAAATCATCGCGGATCGTTTGCCCGCTATCAGGGTTTCTTCCAGCAAACCGGTGTCCATCATGATGTGGCGAATACCCACAACAACGTGATAAGCCAGCGCGGTGAGGATGCCCCACATAATGAATGTAACAAAGAAGCTATCCATTATTGCTGAAGCAACAAGGAAGCCTTCTGGAGATGAGAGTGACTGACCCAATAACCAAAGTAAGATGCCAACAGCCACAAAGGTGATCACGCCGGATACACGATGGAGGATGGAAGCGATTGCAGTGACTGGGAACCTCATCGTTGTGAGATCGAGGTTTACTGGTCTTTGTTTTTTCGCATTTTTTATCATGAATAGCGCCCACATGCTGTTCTTATTGTTTCCTTCCTCCGGTCCTGCAGGTGGGGTCAGACAGCGTGAACTTTCTATAACTGTGCGTCATGCAAAAACAGCTACATCCAGATGCCAAAAAACTGGCTACAACGCTGGGTGGCGCCCGGTGGCAGGGTGTTCCGGAGACCTGGCCGCAGTATAGGCTCTTCACAAATTCATTACAATTGACCTACATATATAGATTGAAGGGTTTTATTCGGAACAGTGAGCAGGATCACGATAACAACATTATTTTAAATTTTAATCATCTGATTTGACAAAAGTTAAACATTCTTGTTACAAACGGTGCCAGAAAAGCCGTATAATTCGTAAAAGTTATAGGGTCAGCCTTTCACCTGAGAATAAGTTATGTAACAGTGTGTCGGTATTGACCCAGTCGATTAGGACAGTTATTAGTGGTAAACAGGTTTGAATGATATGGACTGCTAACACCTTGATTTGCTGATTTTTCGCCTGCGTGGCATGTGTTACCTGCAAACGCCCATTGCTCTGTACCCTGGCTGTACACAATCAAAACAGAGCCACGAGCAAATAAAAAACTGGTAACGGACACGGTAGTGTTTTAATGCAAATCAGGAATCCCGCAGTCTGATGAAATAAGGCGCTAAGGAGACCGTAAATGGCTGATAGAAAAGCAACCCTCACCTATAACGGTGGTGATGCTCTGGAACTGAATGTGCTAAAAGGTACACTCGGTCAGGATGTAATTGATATCCGTAGTCTTGGTTCTAAAGGTGTGTTCACTTTTGACCCGGGTTTCACCTCTACTGCATCATGTGAGTCAAAAATCACCTTTATCGACGGTGATGAAGGCATCTTGTTGCACCGTGGTTTCCCAATCGATCAACTGGCAACCCACTCCAACTATCTTGAAGTCTGCTATATCCTGCTGAATGGTGAAAAACCGACTCAGGAACAGTACGAAGAGTTTAAAACTACCGTCACCCGTCACACCATGATCCACGAACAAATCACCCGTTTGTTCCACGGTTTCCGTCGTGACTCCCATCCGATGGCGGTAATGTGCGGCGTGACCGGTGCGCTGGCGGCGTTTTATCATGATTCTATGGACGTGAATAACCCGCGCCACCGTGAGATTGCAGCGTTCCGTCTGCTGTCCAAAATGCCGACTATGGCGGCGATGTGTTACAAATATTCTATTGGCCAGCCGTTCGTGTACCCGCGCAACGACCTGTCCTACTCCGGTAACTTCCTGAACATGATGTTCTCCACTCCGTGTGAGAAATACGAAGTTAACCCGATTCTCGAACGTGCAATGGACCGAATTCTGATCCTGCATGCTGACCACGAGCAAAACGCTTCTACCTCTACCGTCCGTACCGCAGGCTCTTCTGGCGCGAACCCGTTCGCCTGTATTGCTGCCGGTATCGCATCCCTGTGGGGACCTGCGCACGGTGGAGCTAACGAAGCTGCTCTGAAGATGCTGGAAGAAATCAGCAGCGTTGAACACATTCCAGAATTCATCCGTCGCGCGAAAGATAAGAATGACTCTTTCCGTCTGATGGGCTTTGGCCACCGCGTGTACAAAAACTATGACCCGCGTGCCACTGTCATGCGTGAAACCTGCCATGAAGTTCTCAAAGAGCTGGATCTGAAAGATAACAGCCTGCTGGAAGTGGCGATGGAACTTGAGCATATCGCGCTTAACGACCCGTACTTCATCGAGAAGAAACTCTACCCGAACGTGGACTTCTACTCCGGTATCATCTTGAAAGCGATGGGGATTCCATCTTCCATGTTTACCGTTATCTTCGCGATGGCGCGTACCGTGGGTTGGATTGCTCACTGGAACGAAATGCATGACGACGGCATTAAAATCGCCCGTCCACGTCAGTTGTACACTGGCTACGAACAGCGTGACTTCACTTCAGATTTGAAGAAATAAGTTCGATGCTGGAAATAAAAACGCGCCAATCGGCGCGTTTTTTTATGATTAAAATTCTTCAGGGGAATCAAATCAGTCTTCGTTATTCAGCCGCCAGGCCAGTTGATCAAGATAGATTTGCTGATCGCGTCGCGCTTTAAGCGCCTCTTCCAGGGTGCAGCGTACGAAATGAATGGGTTCACCTAACCGTAATTGCGCCAGATTGAACATATCCGCTTCGATAACACAGGCAATCCGTGGATAGCCACCCGTAGTCTGTGCGTCATTCATCAACACGATAGGCTGACCGTTGTGTGGCACTTGCACCACACCCGGCAGCAATCCATGTGACAGCAATTCGCGGTCTGTGGTGCGTTCCAGGCGTTGCCCCTGCAAGCGATAACCCATGCGGTTACTTTGCGGGCTTAGCTGCCACGGCAAACGCCAAAACACATCCTGAGAGGTTTGAGTAAACTCGTGATACTCCGGCCCCTCCAACGCACGAATGCGATTTCCCCATAAAAGTTGCTTCACACCACGCGCTTCGCGGAAATGTCGCGTTGCAGGCAGTTGAGGGATTTCATCGCCATCTTTGAGTAACCGCCCTTCGAAGCCACCGATTTGCGCTTTCAAATCGGTGCTATAAGAGCCCAGGACTTCAGGAATGTCTAACCCGCCAGCCACAGCAAGATAGCTACGCATCCCACGTTCAGGCACTGTCAGGCGGAGTTGCTGGCCCGCTTTGACAGGCAGCCGCCAGCCCGTCCACACTGCATGACCATCCAATTCTGCGTGGCAACCCGCTCCGGTTAGCGCAAACCAACCCTCTTGCGTGAACTCAACGACACAATTTCCCAAGGTAATTTCTAGTGCAGCACTTTCTGGTGCATTGCCCACCAGCAAATTTGCCATTTGTAATGCTGGTGCATCAAGCGCACCGCAACGGCTCACACCTAACTGCCGATAACCATAACGTCCAGTGTCCTGCACCGACATGTGCAATCCAGCACGAATTATTTTCAGCACACGCCCTCCTTTTGAGGCACGAAGCGAACGGTATCACCCGGAGCCAATAATGTTGGCATTTCATCTGCCGGATTGAACAACTGCACTGGCGTCTGGCCGATAAGTTGCCAGCCGCCTGGTGTGGCTAGCGGATAAATCCCCGTCTGGCTGCCCCCAATCCCCACCGAACCGGCTGGTACTAACAAACGCGGTTCAGCTCGACGGGGTGTTTCAAGCGCTTGCGCCAGCCCGCCAAGGTAGGCGAAGCCGGGCTGGAAACCGAGGAAGTAGACGATATAGTCAACTGAGGAATGCTGCTCCACCACCTGGCTTGGCGATAACCCACAATGTTCGGCAACTTCCCAGAGATCAGGGCCGAAACTTCCGCCGTAAATAACCGGAATTTCAATGCGTCGGGATTCAGGCACAATCGCCTCGCTCTCCTCCCACCAGCGTTGAATACGTTCAATGCCATCCAGCGCCAGGCTTTGCGGCTCACGCAGTACCACGGTGATGTTGTTCATCCCAGGAATCACTTCCAGTACTGCAGGCGCTTCTAACAGTCGTTGCGTTAATCCCCAGATGCGTTGCTGGCTTTTTAGCGATAAAGGGGGTTCCAGCTCAAGAACCACTGCACTTTCGCCTAACAGATAACACCGTGCTCTTTGCACTTTTGCTCCTTGGTTTTGCGCTATGCAGGGTTAGGAATATCGATGAACGTGACGTCCAAATCTGTTTCGCTGTTCAGCCAGTCACTCAGTGCCTGGATGCCGCCGCGTTCAGTGGCATGATGCCCGGCCGCATAGAAATGCAGCCCCTGTTCACGCGCAGAATGGATGGTTTGCTCTGAAACTTCGCCAGTAATAAACGCATCAACACCAAAACGTGCCGCGCTATCTATAAAGTTTTGCCCGCCGCCAGTACACCAGGCTACGCGGCGAATTTGCTCAGGGCCAGTATCGCCACACCACAGTGGCGTTCGCCCAAGGCGCATCTCAATCCATGATGCCAGCTCAACGCCAGATAACGGCGTTGGAAACTCTCCCCATGGCACTAGCGGCTCGATTTCACCCTGGGTTTCAATCCCCAACAGCGCACCGAGTTGCGCGTTATTACCCAGTTGTGGATGCGCATCAAGCGGCAAATGCCAGCCGTAGAGATTGATATCGTGACTCAGTAACGCTTTCAGGCGATGGCGCTTCATGCCACGAATCACTGGTGATTCACCTTTCCAGAAGTAACCATGGTGAACAATCACCGCGTCTGCCTGGCTTCGTATCGCTTCATCAATCAACGCCTGACTTGCCGTCACGCCAGTAATGATTTTGCGTACTTCTTCGCGTCCTTCAACCTGCAAACCATTCGGCGCGTAGTCGCTGATCGCAGCGCTGTTGAGTTTCTCGTTAATCAGGCGTTCCAGTTCGCTATTTTTCATGTTCTTGCTCTCAAGATTTACGGGCCACTTCATAAGCGGCGAGTGTGGCTATACGTGCCTGTTTATGGTCAACAATGGGACGTGGGTAGTCCAGCGTCAGTGGCTGAATATCAGCCCAAACCCATGGGGTATGAATGTATTTATCTGGCACAATCCCCAGTTCTGGCAACCACTGGCGTATAAATTCACCTTGCTTATCAAACCGCTCACCTTGGGTGGTCGGGTTAAAGATGCGAAAATAAGGCGCGGCATCAGTACCCGTCGAGGCTGCCCACTGCCAGCCACCGTTATTGGCCGCCAGGTCGCCATCAATAAGTTGTGACATAAAGTAGCGTTCACCCTGCCGCCAGTCGATCAATAAATCTTTGACTAAAAAACTGGCCACCACCATTCGTAAGCGGTTGTGCATCCAGCCGGTGGCATTCAATTGCCGCATCGCCGCATCCACAATCGGAAAACCGGTGTTACCTTGCTGCCAGGCAACAAACTGAGCGTTATCTTGTCGCCATGCCACGCTATCTGTCCATGGGATAAACGGCTGATGACGGCAGAGTTTGGGCCAGGCTACCAGCAAGTGGCGATAAAACTCGCGCCAGATTAACTCGTTTAACCAAACGGATCCGACACCACCTTCAAGTGCCTGAGGATGTTCACTCAGCAAACGTTGTAAACATTGACGAGGTGACAGCACACCTATCGCCAGATAAGCCGACAAACGGCTGGTGCCGTCAACGGCGGGGAAATCACGTTGTTGCGCGTAATCCTCAACACGCTGGCGGCAAAAGAAGCGCAACTGGTTAATCGCCTGCTTTTCGCCATAAGGGAATAGGTTTGGGTCAACCGATTGTTGCGGGTAATCGAATGTGCAGATATTTGCAGTTTCAACCTGTAAGGCATTGCGCACTTGCGGTGAAGAAACACATTCTGGTAGACCTTCTTTAAGACGTTTTATGAACGCTTTACTAAACGGGGTAAACACTTTGTACATCTCGTGATTACCCGTCGTCACACTGCCTGGCGGCAGCAAAACACTGTCATCAAATCCCTGGCAAACCACATCTGATCCCAGCACCTTTTCTAGTTCGGCATCGCGCTGGCGTTCATTGAACTCATATTGATAGTTGTAAAAGAGCGCATTCACTTGCTGCGTTTCACAGAAGTTTTTCAGAAAATCGACACTCTCATCAAAGCCATCGACTTGCCGGATAAACAGGTCAATTCCCCTGGCCGCAAGCGCAGTATGCAAGCTTTGCAAATGCTGCCAGATGAATTCCGCCTGGCGGGGAGACATCTCATGTTTGCGCCATTGAAGAGGTGTGGCGATAAATATCCCAATAACCCTGGCATCAGGGTCACGGCAGGCAGCAGCCAGCGCCAGATTGTCGTTGACCCGTAAATCATTGCGAAACCAGACCAAATGCGTGGTCATACAACTCCATAATTAATTGCCAAGCCGCAAGCGTAACGCTTCGGGATACGGCTCAAAGTAGCGCTGTTGCGCCAGATAAGCGTCAGGATATTCTGCCATATAGTGTTTTAACAAGGTGATAGGTGCCAGTAAAGGTTGGGTTCCCTGGCGATACCTGTCGATAAGGCCTGAGAGCTCCTGTCGCTGGCGAGAATTTAACTGGCGGCGGAAGTATCCCTGAACATGCATTAGCACGTTAGTGTGGTTGCGACGCGTCGCCTGATGCTCAAGCAAGGCCATTAAGCGCTGGCGATATTCATTGAAAAAGTCATCCAGAGAACCCCAGCTGACGATATCCGCCACAAAACGCCCCAGCTCCCGATATTGCGGCTGTGAATGCGCCAGCAGCAGCAATTTATAGCGGCTATGAAATTCGATAAGCCCACCGCGCGTCAGGCCTGCGTTTCGCAATTTATTAAGCTCATAAAGCGTATAAATGCGCTCAACAAAATTCTCGCGGATCGCCGGATCGTATAAGCGTCCATCCTCTTCCACGGGGAGCCAGGGCAGTTGGCGTTTCAGTTCAGCGGTAAATATCCCCGTGCCACTTTTTCGGTTATTGCTGCCTTCTGCATCGTAAACCCTCACTCGTTCCATGCCACAGCTCGGAGATTTTGCACAAACAATATAACCGCACAAATGCTCCAGACCCGCGATGCGGCGGGCTGAGAACTGCTGCATCGCCTGAGTTAAATCCCCTTCACGATGATTGCTAAAACGTAAGGCAACTTCACCATCGTCCAATTTAACCAGACGCAAAGCGGGTCTTGGGGTCGGTAAACCAATCGCCATTTCCGGGCATACAGGTTCAAAATGCACCCACGGTGCCAGCTCATTAATGGCAAACGCCAGCCTTTTATGCCCACCATCAAACCGGACATTTTCCCCAAGTAAGCAAGCGCTGATGCCAATACTCATTTTGTCACTCATGACTTGCTCCTTTGAAAGTGTTCATTTAAGTGTAGTAAGCTCATCGGGAATTGTTCTCTTACCGCTTCAATGCAATCCGAATTATTTCGGATGTATTTTGACAGGAATAGCTCGGTGACCAATCCACGTACTTTAAACGATGTTAATGTTTTTCTGCCTTTTGACGCCTAAATACCCCTACAATTAGAGGGACTGTAGATGAAATATATTAGCAATCCTTTTGAATTGGGAATATATCGCTTTAACAAAGCAGAGACCCGTGAGGACACTTTACCTCGTTAAATCAGGCGCGTATGGGGTCTTCTGTGCCGTCACTTGAGCGTAGCAATAACCCAAAGTTCGATTTATTCAATAAACCCGTATTTAAATCGGTCATATTTCCCCCTCCTGTTTCAGTGTAAATAATTAAAGTTATTCCCGTTCCGGTCGTTAATAGCCACTAATGCATTTATAAATAACCCGGAAGGCCATAGCATGTTTAACTCCATCCGCAGCAGAGTTTTAGTTGCTACAACATTAATTGTGGTCAGCGCATTATGCGTAAATACCTTTATTAATTATCTAATTAGTAATTCTGCAAACAATAATTCAATCAACAGTACACTTACCGCCTTGGCGGAAAGTCACTCTGAAACAGTGAATCAGTGGACTGAAACCAAAGTCGCCCAGATTAGTTCCTTGACAGCCCATGTTAGCGATGCCGATCCGGTTCCACTGTTAACCCAGGTTGCCACTTCTGGTCACTTTATCAATGTGGACATTGGTTATCCGGACAAACGTGATATTTCCTCTGATGCATCGGGTATCCCGGAGGGTTACGACCCGACTTCTCGCCCGTGGTATATTCAGGCGGCCCAAGCGAAAAAGCCAATCGTGACAAATCCTTATCAGGATGCCGGTACGAAAAAACTTATTGTCACCGTGGCAGCACCGCGTATTGAGAACGGGGAACTGCTGGGTGTGGTGGAAGGTGATATCAATATGGATGCGGTGATTGCCAACGTGCGTTCAATTCATCCGACCGAGGGTAGTTTCGGCATGTTGATGGACGCCGATGGAACGATCATCGCCCACCCGGACGAATCGCTCACCCTCAAACCCCTCTCCGGCATTGCGCAGGACCTCAAACTGTCAGAATTGCTGAATTCTGCAGTACCGATTCAGGCTAATGTTTTAGAACGCCCCACCTTTATGATGGCCATGCCGGTTAAAGGCACCAACTGGTACATCGTGGTGGCGATGGATAAAGCAGAGGCAACCGCAAGCATGCGTTCGCTACTGTGGACTTCAACGGTCTCTTTGATCGTGCTGATTGCGCTCGCCGCACTTATCATCAGCTTTATCACTAAGCGCAGCCTTGGCCCGTTGATCCGCGTTCGTGAGGCAATGGACTCCATCGCTCAGGGTACCGAAGACTTAACCCAGCGTTTAGTTGTGGACGGCAATGATGAAGTGGCACAGATTGCCAGCGCATTTAACCGGTTTGTCGACAAGCTCGCGGTGGTGATGAAATCCATTCGTAGTAGTAGCGAGTCGGTGCGTATTGCTTCCGAGGAAATTTCCTCTGGGAATATCGATCTTTCTGCGCGTACAGAATCGGCTGCCGCAAGTCTGCAACAGACCTCAGCGGCGTTGGAACAGATCTCTTCAACTGTCGCGCACTCAGCCAGTTCATCTCATGAAGCCAACAAGGCCGTGCTTTCTGCCGCCGAGGTTGCACGCCGTGGTGGCAACTCGGTGCGCGATGTGATTCAGACTATGAACGCCATAGAAGCAGCCTCCGAGAAGATCGGCAATATTATCGGCGTGATTGATGGTATTGCGTTCCAGACAAATATTCTGGCACTGAATGCCTCGGTGGAGGCCGCGCGAGCAGGTGAGCAAGGAAGAGGATTCGCGGTAGTAGCCAATGAAGTACGGAACCTGGCAAGCCGCAGCGCGCAGGCGGCTAAAGAGATAAGAGTACTTATCGATTCGACGGTGACTAGCGTGTCATCGGGTGCAAAGCAGGTTCACCATACTGGTAATACCATGCAGGAAATTGTCACCAGCGTGACTTCCGTCACCACCATGATGGCGGAAATTAACCAGGCTGCGGATGAGCAAATGAAAGGCATTGCGGAAATCAATGCTGCGGTAGCCCAACTCGATACCATGGTGCAGCAGAACGCAGCCCTGGTTGAGGAATCAACGGCTGCTTCTGCGGCACTTCAGGATCAGGCAGGCGAACTGACTCTGGCGGTGAATCAATTCCGTCTGTAAGACTGCAAGCAAAACCCGGCCAAAGCCTAACACCGTTCACTTAAGCCAATGAATGAGGGGAAACACCGGGATTTGGTTCCCGGAGGGATGCCAAACCCGGTGGTCGCCCCGGATATCTCGTTCTTAAACTAACGGTGTTAGGCAGAAGCCGGGTTTCGACTATCTGCCATCCGTAATGACTTTGCTCATATTGACCCCAGTTACCCGAAACCCAGTAGACTCGTAAACATGCCGTGCGCAACCGTTGTCACCGGCGACACGGAGTCTTATCTGTTCAACATCCTTTTCACGAAGATCTTGCTCGAGAGCACTCAGCGCCTGTTTACCCAGCCCCTGCCCCTGGTAGGAACCGAATATGTGAAAATCGTAGATGAATACGGTACGCATATCTGCATCGGGTTTGTACCAGAGGTATCCCACATGCTGGTCTTTATCGCCTAACCGGGTAATCAGACAGAGCAAAACCTGCCCCGGCGTGTTAACCCCCACAGGGAGATCCGCCTCTATTTCCCGTTGCGCTCTTGCCAGAGACTCACAATCGGAAAGCCCGTAGTTTGATTCAATTTCCTTCGCATAATCGGGAATAAAGTATTCAAGATAAGCAGAGTACTCATCCTCCTGCATTGGCCTGAGCAAGATCATGACTGATTCCTTCGAAATAGAGGGTGCTGAAAATTATCACGGTAACAAAAAAGGCTACCCGATTGGGTAGCCTTACGCTTGAATATTTGGTGGATGTCGCTGTATGAACCCGACAAAACCCACTTACATCATCGGTGTTGCCAAACGCACCAGACTGATAAGCGGTTGCGGGTAAACACCCAGCAACAGCACCAGCACAGCCGAGATCAACACCACAACCCCGCCCGCTGTTAACGCCCAGTTAGTTGGGGTATCACGGGTCAATTGTTGCGGCGCGTTCAGGTACAAACTCACCGTCACACGCAGGTAGTAGTACAAACCAATTGCACTGCCCAGCACCACAGCGCCGGTCAACCACCACAGGTGAGACTGAACACCTACCGCAATGATGTAGAACTTACCGATGAAGCCCAGCGTCATTGGGATACCGGCCAGGGACAGCATCATCACCGTCATCACCGCAGACAGAACTGGCTTGTGCCAGAACAGACCACGGTAAGAGTACAGCGAGTCTGCATCCGGGCCTCGGTATGGGCTGGACATCAGGCTGACCACGCCGAACGCGCCGAGGCTGCTGAACAGATAGCCTGCCAGATAAACGCCAACCGATTCCATCGACATATCGCCGCTTTGCAGCGCAATCAATGCCACCATCAAGTAACCGAGGTGGGAGATAGACGAGTAACCCAGCAGACGCTTAATGTTGGTCTGACTCAACGCCATCAAGTTACCGAAGATGATGGAGATGAAGGCAATAATACCGAGTACCACACGTACCGCTTCGCTATCGCCAACTGGCGCATAGAGGAACAGACGCATCACCACACCAAAAATGGCGATTTTGCTGGCCGTCGCCAGGAAAGTAGAAACCGGAGCCGGAGCGCCCTGATAAACATCTGGCGTCCACAGGTGGAATGGAACCAGTGACAATTTAAAGCCCAGGCCAACAATCATCATACCCAAACCCGCCAACAGCAGCGGTTCGTGCAGCGAGTTGTCTGCCATGCTCTTACCGAGAGCCACAAACGACAGGTCGCCAGACTCTGCATACACCAGCGCCATACCGAACAGCAGGAATGAAGACGCACACGCAGACAGAATGGTGTATTTGATACTGGCTTCCAGCGAGCGTTTCTGACGGAAGGCGTAACCAATTAGGCCGAACAACGGCAGTGAAATCAATTCAATACCGAGGAACAACGCCGCCAGGTGATTGGCGTTTGCCAGCAGAATACCGCCAAGGGCGGCAATCAGCACCAGCAGGTAAAACTCTTCGCGGTTGTCGGTGTATCCCTCAAGCCACGGATAAGCAAACGTACAGGTTGCCAGGCTCGCCAGCAGAACCAGTCCGGTGTAGAGCATCGCATAGCCATCAACGCGCATCAGCGGCGTGACATCCATGGCTCCAACTTGACCCACAAACCAGAGTGAAACGAGTGCTGCGTTAAGTCCGATAACTGACAATGTTGCATTGATAAAATGGTCGCGTCGCCACGCTATGGAGAGCATCACAACCACCACCGTCAATCCGACGACGAGCAGCGGTAGCAGCGCGATCAATTGTTGAGGAGTTATAGTCATGGCGAATTACGGCCTTGTAGTTGGAATTGAACTGGTAAACCACTGCTGAATATTGCTCATCGCGGCATGCGAAGTATCCAGAATTGGCTGCGGGTAGAAGCCCAACAGGACTAACAACACCACCAGCAACAGGATGATAAAGAACTCGCGCGGCGACATGCCAGGCAGCTGTTTATCACTGATTTCGCTTTTAGCTTTACCGAAGTAAGCGCGATGCATCATTGCCAGAGAATAAACTGAGGCAAAGACCAGACCGAAGGTAGAAATAATCGTAATCACTGGCACGACATGGTAGCTGCCGAACAGAATCATGAATTCGCCAACGAAGTTACCGGTACCTGGCATCCCAAGGGTTGCCACTGCGAAGAACATCGACAAACCTGGCAACCATTTGATTTTGTTCCACAGGCCGCCCATCAGGCGCATATCACGGGTGTGCAGACGCTCGTAAATCTGACCGCAGATGATGAACATACCGGCCGCAGAAAGACCGTGAGCAATCATCTGAATCACAGCACCCTGATAAGCCAGTTGGTTGCCGGTATAAATGGCAATCAACACAAAGCCCATATGGGACACAGAAGTGTAAGCAATCAGGCGCTTGATATCAGTTTGCGCGAAGGCCATCCACGCACCGTAGAAGATACCGATGACACCGAGCCACATGGCGATTGGCGCAAATTCAGCGGACGCTTCCGGGAACAGTGGCAGTGCGAAACGCAGCATGCCGTAGGCCGCGGTTTTCAGCAAGATACCTGCGAGGTCAACAGAACCCGCTGTTGGTGCCTGGGAGTGCGCGTCTGGCAACCAACCGTGCAATGGAACGACAGGCATTTTCACCGCAAACGCAATGAAGAAGCCCAGCATCAACAACCACTGAACGCTGCTGGACATTTCAGTATGCAGCAGTTGCTCGTAGCTAAATGTCCAGACGCCAGTTGAGTTGTAATGAACGAACACCAGGCCAAGGATCGCAATCAACATCACCAGGCCACTTGCCTGGGTGTAGATGAAGAACTTGGTTGCTGCGGTGATACGCGTCTTCCCGTCGGAGGCTTTGTGGCCCCACAGTGCAATCAGGAAGTACATCGGCACCAGCATCATTTCCCAGAAGAAGAAGAACAGGAACATGTCGATGGCAAGGAACACGCCGATAACGCCACCGAGGATCCACATCAGGTTGAGGTGGAAGAAGCCCTGATATTTTTCGATTTCATTCCAGGAACACAGTACCGCCAACACACCGAGCAGGCCGGTGAGCACCACCATCAGCAGTGACAGACCGTCAATGGCTAAATGGATTTCAATCCCAAAACGTGGGATCCACGGCAGGATAAATTCAGACTGCCACTGCGGCAAACCTGCGGATTGCGTCAGTGAGTAGCCACCCTGCAACCACAGTTGCAGCGAGAGCGCCAGTGTCAGTCCCATCGTTACCAGCGCAATCCAACGCGGCACTTTTACGCCGAAGCGCTCAGTCTGCCAGCAGAAGAAGCCGCCAATGAAGGGGATTAATATCAACCAAGGCAATAACATAGCTAAGTATGTCCCTTATCTTTGCTCCTGCTCAGGCTATCTTGCTCGCCATACTGAACCCCGGCAGTGCTCGCAATCCTCACGTACTTGAGTACGCTCCGGTTGCTGCGCGCTGGCGGTGTTCAGTCTGGCTTCGCCGATGACGCCTGTCCTTCAGGAACAGTTACTTAAGATTTATTTTTACTGTGAAGTTCCCTTCACACAAAAACTACAAACTCAACGCAAGACCAGCAGCAAGCCCAGAATCACGACCGCACCGATACTCATTGAAGCCACATACCAGCGCAGGTAACCGTTCTCGCTCACCAGCAGGCCACGACCTGCAAAGCGTGAAAGAACTGCCGGAATGTTCATCAGTGAATTCAGCGGATCACTCTTAATCAACCAGGCGATACCCAGGAATGGCTTAACGAAGACTTTGTCGTACAGCCAATCGAAGCCCCAGGCATGGAACCACCAGGTACCAAAGAAGCGGCCCGGTGCACTGTTGGCAATAGCGGTGACCAGAGTGCGTTTGCCCAACCACAGCCACGCAGCAATCAGGATACCGGCAATCGCCACAACGCCTGAGGTAATCTCAAGAGTCAGCACGCTACCGTGCGCAAGCTCAGTGGTTGCAGGCAGAACACCGTGCAGTGGCGGAACAATCATTGCGCCAATGAACGTGGACAGCACCATCAACACAATCAGCGGCAGATGGTGGGTAATGCCTTTGCCCGCGTGAGCGTGAATTTGCTCTTTACCGTGGAAGACGATGAAGATCATACGGAAGGTATACAGAGAGGTCATAAACGCACCGACCAGACCCGCAACCATCAGGTTCATATGACCATTTGCCATCGCACCGGCCAGAATCTCATCTTTACTGAAGAAGCCCGCAGTGATGATTGGCAGTGCAGACAACGCGGCCCCCCCCACCAGGAAGCAAACATACACCAGTGGAATGGACTTACGCAGACCACCCATTTTGAAGATGTTTTGCTCGTGGTGGCAAGCAAGGATAACCGAACCGGATGACAGGAACAGCAACGCTTTAAAGAAGGCGTGAGTCATCAGGTGGAAAATCGCCGCATCCCACGCTTGTACACCGAGTGCCAGGAACATGTAGCCAATCTGGCTCATGGTCGAGTACGCCAGTACACGTTTGATATCGGTTTGCACCAGAGCCGCAAAGCCCGCCATCACCAGCGTAACTGCCCCGACGATGCCGACTAAATGCAGCACTTCAGGCGTTAACAGGAACAGGCCGTGAGTACGAGCAATCAGGTAGACACCCGCGGTAACCATGGTGGCTGCGTGGATCAGCGCTGAAACTGGCGTTGGGCCAGCCATCGCATCTGCAAGCCAGGTCTGCAATGGCAACTGCGCAGATTTACCTACCGCACCGCCTAACAGCATCAGGGTTGCCCATGTCAGCATCTGGTTACCGGCAGCAAAGTGCTGCGGTGCCAGCTCAACCATTTCGCGGAAGTTCAGCGTACCCAGTTCGTTGTAGAGAATGAACAACGCGAACGCGAGGAACACATCACCCACACGGGTCACAACAAACGCTTTCATGGCTGCGGCACCGTTCTTCGGATCGGTGTAGTAGAAACCAATCAGCAGATACGAGCACAGACCTACACCTTCCCAACCGAGGTACATCAGCAACAAGTTGTCGCCCAGAACCAGAGTCACCATGCTGGCGATAAACAGGTTGGTGTAGGCGAAGAAGCGAGAGTAGCCCTCTTCACCGCGCATATACCAGGAAGCGAACATGTGGATCAGGAAGCCAACACCGGTCACCACAGACAGCATGGTTAATGACAAACCGTCGAGGATCAGATTGAAGCCGATATTAAAATCGCCCACTGACATCCAGGTCCACAGCGGCTGGGTAAAGGCTTGTTGCCCGTTGTTAAAGAAATCAAGCCCGGCAATCGCGGTGACTAACGCCGCCAGACCTATCGAGCCGACCCCGACCGTGGCAGAAAGATTCTCTGACCAACGACCACGAGAAAACGCCAACAATAAAAAGCCAACAAAAGGCAAAAGAATGGTTAACCAGAGAAGGTTCATCCACGCATCTCACTTACTGAATCGATATTCAGGCTCTGGCGACGACGATGGAGCTGCAGTAACAACGCCAGGCCAATACTGGCTTCGGCGGCAGCTAAGCTAATCGCGAGTATATACATCACCTGGCCATCAGCCTGGCCCCAATAACTGCCAGCGACCACAAACGCGAGTGCCGCTGCGTTAATCATCACTTCCAGGCTAATCAGCATGAAAAGTAGGTTGCGACGAATCACCAGCCCTGTCAGCCCCAGTACGAACAAAATAGCCGCGAGGATAAGTCCATGTTGCAGCGGAATCATACGTGCTCCTCTGATTTTCTTTTCACAGCCTGGTCAGCCTGGCGATTACTCAGCACTTCACCTGCACGGTCTTCACGACCCAGGTGGAATGCAACAACCAGCCCCGCCAGCAACAGCATGGAGGCTAACTCCACCGCCAGAACGTACGGTCCAAATAGCGCGATACCGACCTGTTTAGCACTGATATATGTCCCGTCGATACCCTGGTCATTCAGGCTCAGGATCGCGTACACCAATACCGAAAGCAGAATGGCTGACAAAATACCAGGGCCAATCCACAACTGCGGCTTCAGCCATTGACGCTCTTGTTCAACGACCGCACCACCGAGGTTGAGCATCATGACCACAAAGACGAACAACACCATGATGGCACCGGCGTAAACGATAATCTCAAGCGCTGCGGCAAAGTATGCCCCCAGGGCGAAGAACACCCCGGAGATGGCCAGTAATGAGATTATCAAATACAGCAAGGCATGCACCGGGTTGGTGTGCGTGATCACCCGCAGGGTGGTCCCGACCGCGATGATTGCGCAAATATAAAAAGCGAATTCCATTGCCTTGCTCCTTTAAGGTAATAGGCCTTTGACGTCGATAGGCTTAGCTTCGTTTTCCGCTTCGCCTTTATCTTTGCCGTCGATTGCCATACCTGCCATCCGGTAGAAGTTATATTCCGGGTATTTACCCGGACCGGAGATCAGCAGGTCCTCTTTTTCGTACACCAAATCCTGACGCTTAAACTCGCCCAGTTCGAAGTCTGGAGTCAGTTGAATTGCCGTGGTTGGGCACGCTTCTTCGCACAAGCCACAAAAAATGCAGCGCGAGAAGTTGATTCGGAAAAACTCTGGATACCAGCGGCCATCTTTAGTTTCTGCTTTTTGCAAAGAGATACAGGCGACCGGGCACGCTACTGCACACAGGTTACAGGCAACACAACGCTCTTCGCCGTCCGGATCGCGCGTTAGCACGATGCGGCCACGGTAGCGCGGTGGTAAATACACTGGTTCTTCCGGATACATCTGCGTTTCGCGTTTGGCAAACGCGTGCAGACCAATCATCCAGATACTGCGTACCTGGGTGCCGAAACCAACCACTAACTCTTTCAATGTCATGGTTTTTTCACCCCTTATGGTGCCTGATAGAGAATGACCGCAGCGGTCACCAGCAAATTGACCAGTGTCAACGGCAGGCAAATTTTCCAGCCAAAGGACATCACCTGGTCATAACGAGGACGAGGTAATGATGCACGGATCAAAATGAACATCATCATGAAGAACGCGGTTTTCAACGCGAACCAGATGAACGGTGGTAACCACGGGCCATGCCAGCCACCAAAGAACAGGGTCACGATCAAGGCTGAAACCGTCACGATGCCGATGTATTCACCCACGAAGAACAGGCCAAACTTCATGCCTGAATATTCGATGTGGTAACCATCTGCCAGTTCTTGCTCTGCTTCTGGTTGGTCAAATGGGTGACGGTGACACACTGCCACGCCTGCGATAGCGAAGGTAATAAAGCCGAAGAACTGCGGAATCACGTTCCACAAGTTAGCTTGGTTATCAACGATATCGCCCATATTGAACGAACCCGCCTGTGCAACAACCCCCATCAGAGACAGACCCAGGAACACTTCGTAGCTGAGCGTCTGCGCAGAAGCACGCATCGCACCCAACAGCGAGTATTTGTTGTTACTTGACCAGCCAGCGAACAGTACGGCGTAAACCGCAAGACCCGCCAGCATCAGGAAGAACAAAATACCAATATTCAGGTCAGCAACGACCCAGCTTGGGCTGACCGGCACAATGGCAAAGGCCAGCAGAAGCGAGGTGAAGGCAATCATTGGTGCCAGGGTAAAGATGACTCGGTCCGCAAAGCGCGGAGTCCAGTCTTCTTTAAAGAACATTTTGATCATGTCCGCGACGAGCTGAAGCGAGCCGCCCCAGCCAACACGGTTAGGTCCGTAACGGTTCTGGAACAGACCCAGCAAACGGCGCTCACCAAAACTCATGAACGCGCCGCATGTCACCACGACCAGCAGGATAACCACCGCTTTGAGAATGCTCAGCAGAATGTCGATAACATCCGGTGTTAACCAACTCATTGGCCAGCCTCCTGAAGATTTTCAAGACGAGCACCCGCCAGTACCGGAGCAATGCCAGGCATCCCCATCGGTAAACCCACCTGCCCTGCTGACAGCCCTTCGGAAAGTTGCAACGGCAGACTCAGTGATTGGCCTTCATAGCTAAACGAAATCAGGCTTCCCGCATTCACGCCCAGTTTTGCAGCATCTGCTGGGTTAAGCTTGATGTAAGGTTCGGCCATCCGGCTCTGGAAAATCGGAGAGCGCTGTGACATTTCATCGCTGCCAAACAGATGGTAGTAAGGCGCAATACGCCATTTACCTTCTTCTGCCTGGAAGATTTCCGGTACGTCGGTGAAGTAATCAATACCTGTTTCGGAAGCTTCAATCAGACGCACACCCGGGTCACCATGGCGCAGTTTGCCACCCACTTCGGCCTGGAATTTGTTCCATGCTTGCGGTGAGTTCCAGCCTGGTGCCCATGCGAATGGAATCTGCTGACGGATTGCCGACGGGCTGTTGTTCCCTTCCATCGAGAAGGCGAACATGGTGTCTTTATCCTGTGGCTGACGCGGTTCATGCACGCTAATGTTCGCGCGCATCGCCGTACGACCACTGGAACGAATTGGCGAACGTGACAGTTTCTGACCACGGATACGGAAGCTGGCATCAGGTGCCGCTTCTTTAATCCCAGCCAGTTGCGGCAACGCTTTCACGCAAGCATCGATAACATCGTCAAGCTGCGTCCAGTCCACTTCACGGCTTTCAACCGTGCTTTGCAAGGAGTGCAGCCAACGCCAGCTTTCGAGCATCACAACCGAGTGGTCGTAGTAGGACGGGTCATAAACCTGGAAGAAACGTTGCGCACGGCCTTCGTTGTTAATAACCGTACCGTCGCTTTCAGCAAAGCTTGCGGTAGACAGCACCAGATGGGCTTTGTCCATAATCGCGGTACGCTGATGGTCGATAACCATCACCAGCGGAGCTTTGCTCAGGGCCGCATCAACGCGAGCTGCAGAAGCATGGCGATGCAGATCGTTTTCCAGTACCACTACCGCATCGGCAGCGCCACTTTCCAGTTCACTCAACGCTTCTTCAAGCGAGCCGCCACCAATCAGACCCAGACCCACGCTGTTCACTGCACGCGCGACCATAGTGATACCGACATCGGCACCACGGCCTTTCAGTGCTTTCGCAACGTTTGCTGCTGCCTGAATCACTGCTGTGCTACCGGCGTTAGTACCGGAAACAATCAGGGGTTTCTTCGCACCCGCCAATGCCTGAACAATCACGTCGACTTTGTTTTTCAAGTCGCGGTCGAGTTCAACGGCTGGGGAATTGCTGTCCAGCGCATGGGCAATCGCAAAGCCCAGACGCGCCTGATCTTCAACCGGCGCACGGTAAGTCCACGCGGCGATGTCGTCCAGACGGGTACTGTCAATGTTGGTGACAAACAGTGGATGTTTAGCGTTTTGGCCAATGTTGAGGATGGCCGCAATCTGCCAGTCAGCCACTTTCTGGGCTGCTGCCATATCACGTGATTTGCCTTTTACTGCCTGACGCACAGCCAGCGCAACACGCGCACCGGTTTGTGTAATGTCTTCGCCAAGCACCAGAACGGCATCGTAGGATTCGATTTCACGCAGCGCTGGAGTATGAATACCACTTTCTTGCAGCACTTTGAGCATCAGTTGCAGACGCGCTTGTTCGCCGGTTGCAATACCGGTGTAGAAGTTGTCTGCACCCACCAGTTCACGCAGTGCGAAGTTACTTTCAACACTGGCGCGCGGGGAGCCAATACCGATAACTTTCTTCGACTGGCGCAGAATATCTGCCGCACCCTGCATCGCTTGTTCAGCGTTCAGCGCTATCAAATCGTCACCACGACGTTGGATTGGCTGACGTGGACGGTCTTTCAGGTTGACGTAGCCATAACCAAAGCGGCCACGGTCACACAAGAAGTAGTGGTTTACGGTACCGTTATAGCGGTTTTCGATACGACGCAATTCACCGTAGCGCTCGCCAGGGCTGGTGTTACAGCCGATGCTGCACTGTTGGCAGATGCTTGGTGCAAACTGCATGTCCCACTTACGGTTATAGCGCTCGGAGTGCGTTTTATCCGTGAACACGCCTGTCGGGCAAATTTCTACCAGGTTACCGGAGAATTCGCTCTCAAGCGTGCCATCTTCAGTACGACCGAAGTAAACGTTGTCATGAGCGCCATAGACGCCCAGATCTGTGCCGTCGGCATAATCTTTGTAGTAACGCACACAGCGGTAACAGGCAATACAGCGGTTCATTTCGTGAGAAATGAATGGTCCGAGATCCTGGTTACGGTGAGTACGTTTGGTAAAGCGGTAGCGACGGAAGCTATGACCGGTCATCACCGTCATATCTTGCAGGTGGCAGTTGCCGCCTTCTTCACAAACCGGACAGTCGTGCGGGTGGTTAGTCATCAACCATTCCACAACGCTTTCACGGAATTCCTTTGCTTCACCATCGTCAATAGAGATAAACGTACCGTCTGAGGCGGGTGTCATACATGACATCACCAGGCGGCCACGAAGATCTTCTGCGTTCTGATATTGCTTCACCGCACACTGGCGGCAAGCACCGACGCTGCCTAGCGCCGGGTGCCAGCAAAAATAAGGAATATCAAGGCCGAGTGACAGACATGCTTGCAGCAGGTTGTCTGACCCGTTTACCTCATATTCTTTGCCGTCTACATGAATCGTAGCCATAGTCAGCATGCTTCCAGTTGGCCTGAATAATCTTCGCCTTTCACACTGTGGCTGCGTTGGCTACCCTCGCTCACCCTCGTCGTTTAGTTAACTAAACTCCCAGGGCTTCGCTCCATTGCCGCCTTGCCTCAGCGCGAAACTCTTGATTATTTTTTAGGCATTAATAATAAAATTTTATA
This sequence comes from Buttiauxella sp., assembly GCF_035271705.1. Classification (GTDB taxonomy): domain Bacteria; phylum Pseudomonadota; class Gammaproteobacteria; order Enterobacterales; family Enterobacteriaceae; genus Buttiauxella. The sequence continues at coordinate 37,514 of NZ_DATERI010000212.1, read as the reverse complement.
ACCTGCAAACGTGTTGTCAGGTGTTACCAGCGCGCTTTTAACAAGTTCGGTTGAATGCCACTAATGGCACGAGTGTTACCGAAATCTTGTTTGGCAATGCCGGCTTCGAATTCTTCGCGGAAGTATTTAATCGCGCTCTGCAACGGTTCAACCGCACCTGGCGCATGCGCACAGAAGGTTTTACCCGGTCCGAGGAGACGACACAGTTGCTCAAGTGTCTCGATATCCCCAGGTTGGCCTTCGCCACGTTCCAGCGCACGCAGAATTTTTACACTCCACGGCAAGCCGTCACGGCAAGGTGTGCACCAGCCGCAAGATTCACGTGAAAAAAACTCTTCCAGATTACGCACCAGCGGCACCATACCAATTTCATGGTCAACGGCCATCGCCAGCGCCGTACCCAGACGGCTACCCGCTTTGCCAATGCTTTCAAACTCCATCGGCAGATCAAGGTGTGATTCGGTCAGGAAGTCAGTCCCTGCCCCACCCGGCTGCCAGGCTTTGAATTTCAGGCCATCGCGCATGCCACCCGCGTAATCTTCGAGAATCTCACGTGCGGTGGTGCCGAACGGTAATTCCCAAACACCAGGGTTTTTCACACGACCAGAGAAGCCCATCAGCTTGGTGCCAGCATCTTTGCTGGTCGAAATGCCCTGGTACCACTCCACGCCGTTGGCCAGAATCGCTGGCACGTTACACAGCGTTTCGACGTTGTTTACGCAAGTCGGTTTACCCCACACACCGCTTGACGCAGGGAATGGTGGTTTAGAACGTGGGTTCGCGCGGCGGCCTTCCAGAGAGTTAATCAGTGCGGTTTCTTCACCACAGATATAACGCCCCGCACCGGTGTGCACGATAAGCTCGAAATCAAAACCCGACCCGAGAATGTTTTTACCCAGCAAACCGGCTTCGGTCGCTTCTTGAATCGCACGGCGCAAATGCACAGCCGCTTCGATGTATTCGCCACGCAGGAAAATGTAACCGCGATACGCTTTGAGCGCGAACGCGGAAATCAGCATGCCTTCCACCAAAAGGTGCGGCAGTTGCTCCATCAGCAGACGGTCTTTATAAGTGCCCGGTTCCATTTCATCGGCGTTACACAGCAGGTAACGGATGTTCATGGATTCGTCTTTCGGCATCAGGCTCCACTTCAGACCGGTGGAGAAGCCCGCACCGCCGCGCCCTTTCAGGCCAGAGTCTTTAACACGACTGACGACTTCATCCGGTGCCAAACCCGTCAGTGCCAAACGCGCACCTTCGTAACCGTTTTTGCTACGATATTCATCCAGCCAGACAGGCTGTTTGTCATCGCGCAACCGCCAGGTCAGCGGATGGGTTTCGGCAGTACGAATAACGGTTTTCATTTGTACTGCTCCAGCAAATCAGGGATCGCTTCCGGCGTCAGATGACTGTGCGTATCGTCGTCAATCATCATGGTCGGCCCTTTGTCGCAGTTGCCCAGACAGCAAGTCGGCAGCAGTGTAAAGCGGCCATCAAACGTGGTTTGACCCGGTTTGATGCTCAGTTTTGCTTCAATAGCCGACTGAATGCCCTGGTAGCCCGTAATGTGGCAAACCACGCTATCGCAATAACGAATAACATGGCGACCTACCGGCTGGCGGAAAATCTGGCTGTAGAATGTGGCAACACCTTCTACGTCGCTGGCAGGAATTCCCAGAACTTCAGCAATGGCATCAATAGCGCCGTCAGGCACCCAGCCACGCTGTTTCTGAACAATCTTCAGCGCTTCAATAGATGCAGCACGAGCATCTTCGTAATGATGTTTTTCGTGCTCAATAGCATCGCGCTCGGCCGCACTCAGCTCAAATGCTTCAGCCTGGGGTTGTTGTTTATCGTGCATAGTTAGCGATCCACATCAGACATTACAAAATCGATACTACCCAGATAGACAATCAGGTCAGAAACCAGGCTTCCGCGAATCGCCGACGGGATTTGCTGCAAATGCGCAAAGCTCGGGGTACGGATGCGGGTACGGTAGCTCATTGTGCTGCCGTCGCTGGTCAGGTAGTAACTGTTAATCCCTTTCGTCGCTTCAATCATCTGGAAAGATTCGTTAGCCGGCATGACCGGGCCCCACGAAACTTGCAGGAAGTGAGTGATCAGGGTTTCAATATGTTGCAGCGTGCGCTCTTTCGGTGGCGGCGTTGTCAGCGGATGATCGGCTTTGAACGGGCCAGCAGGCATGTTTTTCAGGCACTGGTCAAGAATGCGCAAGCTCTGGCGAAGTTCTTCAACTTTCAACATCACACGGGTGTAGCAGTCACTCACGCCACCGCCGACCGGGATTTCGAAGTCGAAGTTTTCATAGCCAGAATATGGGCGCGCTTTGCGGATATCGAAATCGACACCCGTTGCACGCAGGCCAGCACCGGTGGTACCCCACTCCAGCGCTTCTTTCTTACCGTATGCGGCAACGCCCTGAGAACGCCCCTTCAGGATGGTGTTACGCAGTGCGGCTTTCTCGTAGGAATCCAGACGTTTTGGCATCCAGTCGAGGAACTCTTTGAGTAGGCGTTCCCAACCGTTTGGCAAATCGTGAGCAACACCGCCAATACGGAACCAGGCTGGGTGCATACGGAAACCGGTAATCGCTTCGACCAGGTCATAGATTTTCTGACGGTCGGTAAAGGCGAAGAACACCGGAGTCATCGCGCCCACGTCCTGGATAAACGTGGAGATGTACAGTAAGTGGCTGTTGATACGGAACAGTTCAGACAGCATGACGCGGATAACGTCTACACGCTCTGGAACCTTGATGCCCGCCAGTTTTTCAACCGCCAACACGTATGGCATTTCGTTAACGCAGCCGCCGAGGTATTCGATACGGTCGGTGTACGGAATGTAGCTGTGCCAGGACTGACGCTCACCCATTTTCTCAGCACCACGGTGGTGGTAACCGATATCCGGAACGCAATCGACAATTTCTTCACCGTCGAGTTGCAGGACAATACGGAATGCACCGTGTGCAGATGGGTGGTTTGGACCGAGGTTCAGGAACATGAAGTCTTCATGCTCGCTGCTGCGCTTCATGCCCCACTCTTCAGGCTTGAAGGTCAGCGCTTCCATCTCGAGGTCTTCTTTCTGTTTGGTCAATTCAAACGGATCGAACTCGGTGGCACGCGCTGGATAATCTTTACGCAGTGGATGGCCTTCCCACGTTGGCGGCATCATGATGCGCGTCAGGTGCGGGTGACCATTAAAGGTGATGCCAAACATTTCCCAGGTTTCACGCTCATACCAGTTCGCGTTCGGGAAAAGCTTGGTGAGTGTAGGCACATTCAGATCGTTTTCAGACAGCGCCACCTTGAGCATGATGTCGCGGTTGCGATCGATAGAAATCAGGTGGTAGAAAACGGAAAAATCCGCAGCCGGTAAACCGTTGCGGTGAGTACGAAGACGTTCGTCCATGCCGTGTAAGTCGAACAACATGACGTAGGGCTTCGGGAGTCTCTTTAAGAAATCGCCAACTTCGAGCAATTGTTCGCGCTTAACCCAGACCACTGGAACACCAGTGCGGGTTGGCTGAACAGTGAAGGCATCCGGCCCAAAACGGTTACGCAGTTCGCCAATAACCGGATCATCTAAATGGTCTCGGGTTTGCCAGGCTTCCTGGTTGGCATCATGCGCAGTTAAATCGGTCATAATTCTCACCATTGCAAATGGTACTGTGGTGACTGTGGTCAGCGGCTTCGCGCTAGTATTATTGATATGCGAATTATTTTGGGTAACAACTCACACTGCCCACAGGCGCATATTAAATTTCGTCTGGTGTCCGCAAGTTGGTGACAGCGATACGCTCGCCACGCTTACGTTCACGCTCTGATTGCATGTTGGCGCGATAAACACCTTGATCGCCAACGACCCAAGACAGTGGACGACGCTCTTTGCCAATGGACTCTTGCAGCAGCATAAGTGCTTGCATGTAAGCTTCCGGGCGCGGTGGGCAACCTGGGATGTAAACATCCACTGGCAGGAATTTATCCACGCCTTGCACCACAGAGTAGATGTCGTACATGCCGCCTGAGTTGGCGCAAGCACCCATCGAAATAACCCATTTTGGCTCGAGCATTTGGTCGTAAAGGCGCTGAATAACCGGAGCCATTTTGGTAAAGCAGGTCCCTGCAATAACCATCAGGTCAGCCTGACGCGGAGATGCACGCAGTACTTCGGCACCAAAACGAGCCACGTCATGTACGGCGGTAAATGAAGTCACCATCTCAACGTAACAGCAAGAAAGGCCAAAGTTATAAGGCCAAATTGAGTTTTTACGACCCCAGTTCACCATATCGTGCATGGCATGTTCGAGCTTGCCCATATACACACTACGGTTGATTTCTTGATCAAGAGGATCGCTTACGATCTCCTGTTTTTGCAGGGGGTAACGGTCGTTCTCACCGTTGGGGTCTATGCGGGTGAGCGTATAGTCCATCTTATTGCCTCATTTTATGCTCGTTATCATTCAATTTACAGTTGCGTTGGCTGCGTTATTCGGCTCATCCGTGAGCCTCACCCCGTTGGGGCCGCTGTAAACAGCGTTCAAATCTGCTCCAGGCAGATTTGTCATAAACCCCAATCACTTACCTGAGTAAGCTCATGGGATTTACTCGCTTGCCGCCTTGCTGTAATCCGAATTTTTTAGAGCATCTTGCGTATGACGGTTAGTGAGACTGTCGGTTTCCGGGTTGATTTGGGCGCGGCGCGAACGCGTAGGAGTCCAATCAAGCGCGCCAATGCGCACCAGATACACCAGACCTGCCAGTAGCACAAATATGAAAATTGCGGCCTCAACGAAGCCTACCCATCCGCTTTCACGAATAGAGACTGACCACGCGTAGAGATACAAGGCTTCCACGTCGAAGATGACGAAGAACATGGCAACCAAGTAGAACTTAGCGGATAGCCGTAAGCGCGCTGTACCAACTGAGTCGATACCTGACTCGAAGGGAGTGTTTTTGTGCCGACCCTTAGCTCTCCCGCCAAGGAACCAGGCCCCGAGAAGCATTACGCAACACAGGCCAATGGCAACAATAAGAAAGACTGCGAACGCCCAGTGGTGAGCGATAACTTCAGTGGATGTTGACATACTCATTGCTTACTCATCAAAAGTGGCGCCAAAGTCTCTGCTCTTGCTGGCAGATGAACACCACATCGATTCATGGGGAGGAACAATTAACCTTACAATTAGTGCCAGAATCAAAACTTTACCAGCAAATTGATGGGGTTTTTTACTCCTTTCTATAACCTTTTGTCAACTTTAACAAAAGTATCCACACATTAATTTACATGACAGCAACTTCATTAACATTTAATGCGTTAAAAACGAGTAACGTTAGGTTACCAACTCGTTTCTAATGACGTTGAATCGTGTCCGTTACGTTGGAAAAAATTAGCTGCGGCTCTATTTTGGCAGGAAATCCCAACTATTCATCCCCCTAATAGGGAGTATTTTCTTGATCTGAGACACGCTTCTGTTAATTCACATCAAAAACCAACAACATTGCAGCCAATTTTTTAACATTTAAAGCGATTTTGATTTGTAGGATGTATGGGCAGGATAGGTAGCAAGGAAAGGGGAAAGCAGATTGTTTTAAAACGTGTTTTTGCGAAAAATAAAAAAACCCACCCTATGCTGATTAAAAAATAAGCCATTGAGACAAAAATGCTCCTCAATGGCCTATTTTCAAATTTCATAATTTGTGACTCACAAATCACCAGTCCTCTAAATAATTCGAGTCGCAGGTAGGCGGCCAGGGAGCAACCCCCCAGGAGCTTACACAAGTCAGTGACTGGGGTTGGTGAGCGCAACCAACCCCCCTGCGCCTCGAAGTATGACGGGGGAGACGTTACTCGAAATCACTTTCCATTAACACCGAGTCACCCTCTGCAGCAGAAGAGTCCATGTAACGATAGGGATTTGGGCTGTTTTCCAGCGTGCTGAAAATAGCTTGAGCGAGTTCATTGCTGGTTTGCAGATTACGACACAGCATATATTGCGTATCAGGCATAAACGGCAGGCCATCGCTGATTCCCAACACGCGGAGTTCTGGACTCATCATTTCTACCGGACGAGAGGTAATCCCCAACCCGGCTTTTACTGCTGCGCGCACGGATGAAAGTGTCGAAGCAACATAGGCAATACGCCATGGAATGCGTGCTGTATTCAATTGCTCAAGCATCATGTCCCGATATGGGCTCGGGTTATCGAGCACAATCAAAGGCACCGTTTCCCCTTTCTGGAAGACGTAATCAGCGGCGCAGTACCATAAGGTTGGTGAAGTCCGTAAAACAATGGTTTCAAAATTCGTAGGTTTCGATGTGGTGACGACTAAATCCACTTCCTGTTGATTCAGCATCTCTAGCGTTAATGGGTTACGTTTAACACGCACATCTAGCGCCAATTTAGGGTAAACCGAGCTTATCCTGTTTAGCAGAAACGGCAGAATGGTGTCCGCTGTTTCATCAGATGCTCCGATAGTTAATACACCCTGTAAATTACTGAACATTAGCGAAGTACAAGCTTCATCATTAAAACGCAGAATCTTTCGCGCATAACCCAGCAGTTGGATACCGTGCTCGGTCAGCAGTTTATTTCGCCCATGGCGGGCAAAAAGCTCTTTTCCTACTAACTGTTCAAGACGCTGCATCTGCTGGCTCACTGCCGATTGAGTACGGCAAACCGCAACGGCTGCAGCGGCAAAGGTATTGAGATCCGCTACGGCAACAAAAGTCCTGAGCAGATCGAGGTCAAGATTGAGTATCGGACGATTTGCGTTAATCATATTTTTTTCACTAGTAGGTTGCTCTTACGAGTCTGCCTTAGTTTTATTGCTGTGATTTATCAAAAAGATAAAGCAATTCCCTTTTACAGAACGTCTCTCACGGGGGAGCACTGTCTTCCAGACAGTCGTTCTGACTTTTTTATTTGACATGCCCTCAGGCTAATGCGATTCAATAACGCAACGCATTTACCTAAGATATAATACGGACCTTAACAACATACAAACATTCGTCTTAACAGAGTCATTACCACAATCAAAACTGAGTAATTATTCTGAATCCATTCAGCATTGAGTTTATTTATTCAACTAATGGCAGTAACAAGTGTAGATTGGGTAAAAAATTTTTTTAGGGCATTTCGTAGCATTGGCAATTGAAACAACACAACGCCGACAAACCAATCTTCAACAAAACATAGGGTTGTGTTATTTATAGCAAATACTACCTACCATTTCCGGTAGTGTATCTTACCGTAAAAAGCGGTAACTCATAACTTTTGTTGCGAATTATCTGATCTCATTCTCTTTTTTAATTCACTCATCAATGACTTATTCATCGAAATACCCAAAACTCTATAAGCTAAAAGAGAAGCAACTTAACTCTATTCTATGTTTATATTAATCGCATAGCTGGTTATTTTTATATACATATTATTAACTCACGCTCACGCACTCCATTTAACCTTCAGCATGAATATTCAATTTTCCTTAACTATTACTCAATTTAATTTTCATTTCGAATAGCAGCACCCACTACATTACTTACATTAAAGTAGTTTATGTAATTGCTAAGTGTTTTGTATGCTATATTTTTAATTGCTTTACATGCAATCAACAATAGATAACGCTCCCAAACAGTCATTCAATCGATTTTACCTCGAGTCTCAGAATTGAAGATTTATTCCTCTTTGGCGCTTCGACAACCTTCAAATCCAGGCGTTGCAGGAGTACATTGTTGCCTGGTCGCTTCCACGGCAGGAAGTGGCGCTAACATTTAAGGTCAGGTTCATGTCCCCAATCGAAAAATCCAGCAAACTTGATAACGTCTGTTATGACATCCGTGGCCCAGTGCTTAAAGAGGCGAAGCGCCTCGAAGAAGAAGGGAATAAAGTCCTCAAGCTGAATATTGGCAACCCGGCGCCATTTGGCTTTGATGCCCCGGATGAAATCCTTGTCGATGTGATTCGTAACCTGCCTACAGCGCAGGGGTATTGCGATTCAAAAGGACTCTACTCCGCACGTAAAGCCATCATGCAGCATTATCAGGCACGTGAAATGCGGGACGTGACGGTTGAAGATATCTACATCGGCAACGGTGTTTCTGAGTTGATTGTTCAATCCATGCAAGCATTGTTGAACAGCGGTGATGAGATGCTGGTCCCGGCTCCTGATTATCCTTTATGGACCGCAGCCGTTTCGCTTTCCAGTGGCAAAGCCGTTCATTACTTATGTGATGAGACTGCCGACTGGTTCCCTGACCTTGATGACATTCGCGCTAAAATCACGCCTCGTACCCGCGGTATCGTGATAATCAACCCCAACAACCCAACCGGTGCGGTCTACTCGAAGGAACTGTTGCTGGAGATTGTTGAAATCGCGCGTCAGCATAATTTGATTATTTTCGCTGATGAAATTTACGACAAGATTCTGTACGACGAAGCGCAGCACCATTCGATTGCAGCATTGGCGCCAGATCTGCTGACCGTGACATTTAATGGTTTGTCCAAAACCTACCGCGTGGCGGGCTTCCGTCAGGGTTGGATGGTACTCAATGGGCCGAAGAAACACGCGAAAGGTTATATCGAAGGGCTAGAAATGCTGGCGTCTATGCGCCTGTGTGCCAACGTTCCGGCGCAACATTCCATTCAAACCGCACTGGGTGGTTATCAAAGCATCAGCGAATTTATCGTTCCAGGCGGGCGCCTGTACGAGCAGCGTAACCGTGCTTGGGAACTGCTTAACGATATTCCGGGGGTGTCATGCGTGAAGCCACGCGGTGCGCTGTATATGTTCCCTAAAATTGACGCTAAGCGCTTTAACATCCATGACGACCAAAAAATGGTGCTAGACTTTTTATTACAGGAAAAAGTGCTATTGGTTCAAGGGACTGCGTTTAACTGGCCGTGGCCTGATCATGTGCGCATTGTCACCTTACCGCGCGTTGATGAGCTGGAGATGGCTATCAATAAATTTGGTCGCTTCCTGGGTCACTACCAGCAGTAATTTTTAGCCTGAAAAGGTGGATAAGCGTAAGCTGGGTCCACCGCTTTCTCGGCGGGTAACGTTCTGCTTACCCGCCCTACAGACCCCGAGTGTATCTATGAGTCAGAGCCATTTTTTTGCCCACCTTTCACGTCTGAAATTAATCAACCGTTGGCCGCTAATGCGCAATGTGCGGACCGAAAATGTTTCGGAGCATAGCCTACAAGTCGCGATGGTCGCCCATGCCTTAGCCGTGATAAAGAACCGCAAATTTAACGGCCAGATCAACGCCGAGCATGTCGCGCTATTAGCGATGTATCACGATGTCAGTGAAGTGCTGACCGGTGACCTGCCGACTCCGGTGAAATATTTCAACTCGCAAATAGCCCATGAATACAAAGCTATCGAGAAAATTGCCCAGCAGAAATTGATCGATATGGTGCCAGAAGAGTTACGCGATATTTGGGCGCCGCTTATCGATGAACATCAAAGTAGTGATGAAGAGCGAGCCATCGTCAAACAGGCTGATGCGTTATGCGCTTACCTGAAGTGCCTGGAAGAACTTTCTGCGGGAAACAATGAATTCTTACTGGCAAAGAGCCGCCTCGAGAAAACGCTATCGGACCGCCACAGCGAAGAGATGGACTATTTCATGACTGTTTTTGTACCGAGCTTCCAGCTTTCGCTCGATGAAATTAGCCAGGATTCGCCATTGTAATAAATCCCCAAAATAATTGGAGTTGCATTGAAGCGGCAAGAGAGCAAATCCCCAGGAGCTTACATAAGTAAGTGACTGGGGTTTGTGACAAATCTGCCCGGAGCAGATTTGAACGCTATTTTTAGCGGCCCCAAAGGGGTGAGGCTCATGGATGAGCCGAATAACGTAGCCAACAAAGATGCAGCTTCAAGTATGAAGGGGATTAGAATGGAAACAGCATCGGCACCATCACCACACTCACCACCATCACAATCACGGTAAATGGCACGCCCATTTTCACAAAATCACTGAACTTATAATTCCCCGGCCCCAGAACCAGAGTATTCACTGGCGATGAAACGGGTGTCATAAACGCAGCAGACGCGGCAAGTGCGACAATCATGGCGAACGGATAAGGCGAGACCCCCATAGTTTTTGCCGCAGCCAGGGCAATTGGCGCCATCAGCACAGCTGTCGCCGTGTTAGAGATAAACAGGCCAATCGCGGCACACATCACAAACAGGCAAATCAGCATCAGATAGGGGCCGTAACCACCGCCCATCCGCATCAGTCCGTTCACTATCAAATCTACGCCACCCGTTTTTTGCAATGCAAGCGCAAAAGGCATCATCCCGACAATCAAGATAATGCTCGGCCAATGCACCGCTTTATAAGCACTTTCCATATCGATGCAGCGGAATTTACCCATCAGTAAACAGGCGATCATCGCAGCAATCGTATTCGGAATTTCGTCAGTCAGCATGAGCGCAACCATCAGCGCCAGACAGAAAATAGCATGGGGTGCCTGACTGTGAGCAGGCGATGCCTCGCCCTCTTCCACCGGTAAGTTGAGTACCAGGAAATCGCGGCCTTTCTGCTGTAATTGGCTGATAAGCTTCCAGTCACCCACTACCAGCAAAATATCACCCAGTTGCAAGGACTCGTCCACCAGCAGCCCGTCCATCACTTCGCCATTGCGGCGTAACCCCACGACATTCAGGCCATAGCGTGTACGAAAACCAATTTCACGAATCGTTTGGCCAAGCAATTCTGAATCAGGGATCAATGAAACTTCAGCCATGCCAACATCCAGCGCCTGATCCGAGAAATACTCACCGCGCAGGACCATCGGTTCAAGCATCTGCTCGTGACAAAATTCACGCAAATCGACTTCAGAGGCAGACATATCAATCAACAAGACATCACGTGCGCGAAACTCTGTAGTCGCCGTGACATTGACAATAACCCTGCGGAATTTACGCCAGCGCTCAAGGCCGATGACGTACGCGCCATAACGCTCACGCAATTTTAAATCATCCAGACGTCGACCCACCATTGGCGAACCGGGACGAATAGCCAGACGCCGCGCACGCCCCGTCAGACGATAATCTTTGATCAAATCGCGAAAAGTACGGCGTCGCCAGTTTTGTTTACCGTCGTCTTTGTTATGCCCGCTTAACGCAAAACGTGCGATGAGCATGTAACCAATGCCCAACAGCAAAATAACCAGTCCAATAGGCGTGACGCTAAAGAACTGGAAGCCCTGCAAACCTTCACGTAACAGTTCGCTGTTTACCACCAGGTTTGGCGGTGTGGCGACCAGCGTCATCATGCCGCTTATCAGGCCCGCAAAACTTAAGGGCATCATTAAGCGTGATGGTGATGTTTTCATGCGCATCGAAACGCTGAGGACCACGGGGATAAAAATGGCCACCACGCCCGTCGAACTCATAAACGCGCCCAGTCCTGCCACGGTGAGCATCAGTAAAACAAGCATTTTGGTTTCGCTGCTGCCTGCCATGTCCACCAACCAGGAACCCATTTTGGAGGCAACACCGGTGCGCACCAGGCCATCGCCAATAATAAATAGCGCAGCAATAAGAATGACGTTGGGGTCGCTAAAGCCGGAGAAGGCTTCGTTAAGTGTGAGTGTGCCGCTGAGGACAAAGGCAATAATGACAAACAATGCGACCGCATCCATACGCACTTTTCCAGTGGCAAACAACACCACTGCGATTGCTAGCAGCGATAAAACCCAAATGAGTTCCGAGTTCAAAACAAATCCTTATGAGTTGTCTCTGGGAGAAAAATCATGCCATAAAAAAACCCCGCTATCGCGGGGCTAAATCATGTGTTTAGTGTTTTCTAAACACCTCGACAGTGTCATCTGGCAATTTTTGCACCAGAAGCTCAGTCAGTGAATGCAAAGCATATTCGACATGTTCAAGGCGCGGCGTATCCGCTGGGGCATTGACTGCAATCACATGGCAGCCCGCTGCCAAACCTGACAACACGCCTGCTGGGGCATCTTCCACCACCACGCACTCTTCTGGCTCTAAACCGAGCAGTTGCGCACCGAGCAAGTAAGCATCAGGCTCTGGTTTCCCGCGAGCAACGCGTTCAGCGGTAACCAGAACCTCAGGCTTCGGTAACCCACCCGCCACACGGCGAGCAGAAGCGACCGGAAAAGAACCCGAGGTCACGATAGCCCACGCAATACCCGCTTCGTTCAAATGAGTCAGCAGTTCAACGGCACCAGGCAACGCCACAATACCGTCGGTATCTTCAGACTCGATTTTTTCGAGACGCAAAAACTCCTGCTGGATCTCTTCTTCAGACGCGCCCGCCATAAAGTGACGTAACGAAGTGATCGCCTGTTTACCGTGAATGAAGCCTAAAACTTCCTGTGGCGAAATATCGAATCGTGTTGCCCAGTTTATCCAGGCTCGCTCGACTGCTGGCAGAGAGTCAACCAGCGTCCCATCCAAATCAAACAAGAAACCTTTGCACTTCACGGCGCATCTCCCCTCAGGCATTAATAATTTGCGCGATCTCGTTCGCACTTAAATGGTACTGACGTGGACAAGACTGCCAGACTTTCAACATGCGCTGATATTTTTCCCACATTGGGGTCTGCGCATTGAAGCCATGAGTACCCGCATCAAAATGAGCATAACGACCTTCGATGTTTACCATAAAGCGAACATAGCCCAGGAAACGAGCTTCGGTAGCCGCATCAAAGCCAAGGAAAGTCACACGACGTTCGTCGATTTCTTGGTTGTCCTTCAGATTGGTCCAGGAGACATGCAGCGCGTGATACATCTCCATGATGTCGATAACCATGCGGCAGGTTTCTTCCGTCAGCTCACCAAATTCACGATCAAGTTCGCGCATTTGCAGGCCGTAGCCACGCTCAATAATCGTTTGCAGGCGACGATAACGCTCGGCATTATCCGGGTCGAGCATGGTCATCATTTTGTACTGATTAGATAAAATCAGACGCTGGGCGTTAGTCATTTCCATTTCTTAGCTCCTGTTGCGCAGGAAGAATCCTGCGAAAAATATCCTTCTTTATATGCGTAATGGCAGGGATTTTACAAATCATCCAGAAAAGTTTTATCCAACTGCTTGAACGCACGTTTCAAAACTTCTGCCAGTGCCTGGTAGTCTGGCTTGCCTTCAAGAGGCGATAACGCCTGTCCTGCTTCTTGCAATTTGCCTCGCACTTCGTAGAACCAGCTCAAAATGGTGGGTGGAAGTGGCGTTACGGAACGCTTACCTAACCACCATAAACCCTGCATCGGCAGACTACAGGCGAATAAAGCGGTGGCAACTGCAGGGCCAAGTTGGCCGCCAAGTGCAATCTGCCAGGTCAGCGTGAACACAGCGAGGGGAGGCATAAAGCGAATGGCAAAACGCGTGGCGCGGATCACACGATTTTCTACAAAGATAGGCGCGAGGCGTTTATCAACAGGCCAGGTCTTTGAATAGTGTTGCCCACGGCTGAACATACTGAACCAGCTTGCGTGGCTATTTTGGGGTGTCGACATGGCTTTACCTCAACTTCACATATAAAAAATAAAATTTTTGTGCAATTTAACAACTCTAAATTACATGGTTCAAAATCTTTTGTCTTTAACCATAGCAATCAGGTATCCTGTGCCGGCCTTGATGGCCGTGAAGGGAAACCGCAGGTTGTCAAATTTTTGCTCTGTTCGCCATTGCACAAAAATCGCGCAAAATAGCGTAAAATCTAGAGTATTTATTCGCCATGCCAAAAAAACACTCCTGGCATGACGTTAATCATAAATGTCAGGCTCATCATGCGCTACGCTGAGAGACTAACTGACGTTTTTTTAGCCACGTATAAAAGTAGGTACTTCCATGTCGAGTAAGCTAGTACTGGTTCTGAACTGCGGTAGCTCATCACTGAAATTCGCAATTATTAATGCGGTAAATGGTGACGAGTACCTCTCTGGTTTAGCCGAGTGTTTCCATCTTCCTGAAGCACGTATCAAGTGGAAAATGGATGGCGGTAAACAAGAAGCGGCTTTGGGTGCAGGCGCCGCTCACAGCGAAGCTCTTAACTTTATGGTTAATACCATTCTGGCACAAAAACCTGAATTGTCCGAGCAGCTGACCGCTATCGGTCACCGTATTGTTCACGGTGGCGAGAAGTACACCAGCTCCGTCATTATCGACGAAACCGTGATTCAGGGCATCAAAGATTCTTCTTCTTTTGCACCGCTGCATAACCCAGCGCACCTGATTGGTATCGCGGAAGCACTGAAATCCTTCCCTAAATTGGCTGATAAAAACGTTGCTGTGTTTGACACTGCATTCCATCAGACCATGCCAGAAGAATCCTATCTCTATGCTCTGCCGTACAAACTGTACAAAGAGCACGGCGTTCGTCGCTACGGCGCACACGGCACTAGCCACTTCTATGTGACTCAAGAAGCCGCGAAAATGCTGAACAAACCGGTAGAAGAGCTGAACGTCATCACTTGCCACTTGGGCAACGGTGGTTCTGTTTCTGCTATCCGTAACGGCCTGTGTGTTGACACCTCTATGGGTCTGACTCCACTGGAAGGTCTGGTGATGGGGACTCGTTCTGGTGACATCGATCCTGCGATTATCTTCCACCTGCACGATTCCCTGGGCATGAGCATTGATGACATCAACAAAATGCTGACCAAAGAATCTGGCCTGTTGGGTCTGACCGAAGTGACCAGCGACTGCCGTTATGTTGAAGACAACTATCTGACTAAAGCAGACGCTAAACGTGCAATGGACGTCTTCTGCCACCGCCTGGCGAAATATATCGGTTCTTACACTGCGCTGATGGATGGTCGTCTGGACGCAGTTGTATTCACCGGTGGTATCGGTGAAAACGCTGCGATGGTACGTGAACTGACTCTGGGCAAACTGGGCGTTCTGGGCTTTGAAGTTGACCACGAACGTAACCTGGCTGCTCGTTTCGGCAAGTCTGGCTTTATCAACAAAGAGGGTACCCGTCCTGCAGTGGTCATTCCGACCAACGAAGAACTGGTTATTGCTCAGGATGCATCTCGCCTGACCGCGTGATTCTCCTTACCGCCAGCCTTCGCTGGCGGTGTTGTTTTCTGAGTCCTGTAAAGGCTATACCCTAAATAATTCGAGTTGTAGGTAGGCGGCAAAGGAGTGAATCTCCAGGAGCTTACTGGATGACTGGGGTGAGTGAGTGCAGCAACACCCCTGCGGCTTGAAGTATGATGGGTATATACAAAGAGGTTATACCGTGTCCCGTACTATTATGCTGATCCCTACCGGAACTAGCGTCGGCCTGACTAGCGTCAGCCTGGGTGTTATCCGTGCTATGGAACAAAAAGGCGTTCGCCTTAGCGTTTTCAAACCTATCGCCCAACCGCGTACCGGTGACGATGCTCCTGATCAAACCACCAGTATTGTTCGTGCAAACTCCAGCATCCCGACGGCTGAACCGCTGCACATGCACCACGTTGAGACGCTGTTATCCAGCAACCAACAAGATGCGCTGATGGAAGAAATCATCGCTAATTACCACGCCAGCAGCAAAGACGCTGAAGTGGTACTGGTTGAAGGCTTGGTTCCTACTCGCAAGCATCAGTTTGCGCAGGCTCTGAACTACGAAATTGCTAAAACGCTGAACGCTGAAATCGTCTTCGTTATGTCTTTGGGTAACAACTCTCCAGAGCAGATGAAAGAACGTATCGAACTGGCTCGTAGCAGCTTCGGTGGCAGCAAAAATACCAACATCACTGGCGTTATCATTAACAAACTGAATGCCCCAGTGGATGAACAAGGCCGTACCCGCCCTGACCTGTCCGAGATTTTCGATGACTCCAATAAAGCGAGCATCGCAAACATCGATCCTAAACAATTGTTTGCTGACAGCCCGCTGCCAGTTCTGGGTTGTGTGCCGTGGAGTTTCGACCTGATCGCAACTCGCGCAATTGATATGGCGCGTCACCTGAACGCAACCATCATCAACGAAGGCGATATCAAAACTCGTCGTGTGAAGTCTGTCACTTTCTGTGCGCGCAGCATTCCGCACATGCTGGAACACTTCCGCCCAGGTTCTCTGCTGGTGACTTCCGCAGACCGTCCAGACGTGCTGGTTGCAGCGTGCCTGGCCGCAATGAACGGTGTCGACGTCGGTGCCGTTCTGCTGACCGGTGGTTACGAAATGGACCCACGCGTGACCAAACTGTGTGAGCGCGCATTCGCCACTGGCCTGCCGCTGTTCATGGTTGATACCAACACCTGGCAGACTTCTCTGAGCCTGCAAAGCTTCAACCTGGAAGTCCCAACTGACGACCATCAGCGTATCGAAAAAGTGCAGGAATATGTGGCAAGCCACATTGATGCAGACTGGATCGAATCTCTGACTGCGACCTCTGAGCGTAGCCGTCGTCTGTCTCCTCCAGCGTTCCGCTATCAGCTCACCGAACTGGCTCGTAAAGCCGGTAAACGTGTTGTGCTGCCAGAAGGCGACGAACCGCGTACTGTTAAAGCAGCCGCGATTTGTGCTGAACGTGGTATCGCAACTTGCGTCCTGTTGGGTAACCCGGATGAAATCACCCGTGTTGCAGCAGCGCAAGGCGTTGAACTGAGCGCAGGCATCGAAATCGTTGATCCAGAAGTGGTTCGCGAAAGTTACGTTGCTCGCTTGGTTGAGCTGCGTAAGAGCAAAGGCATGACCGAAGCCGTCGCTCGCGAGCAACTGGAAGACAACGTTATGCTGGGTACTTTGATGCTTGAGCAAGACGAAGTTGACGGCCTGGTTTCCGGTGCAGTTCACACCACCGCAAACACTATTCGTCCTCCGTTGCAGCTTATCAAAACTGCACCAGGTAGCTCTTTGGTTTCTTCTGTGTTCTTCATGCTGCTGCCAGAACAGGTTTATGTTTACGGTGACTGCGCGATCAACCCAGATCCAACTGCTGAACAACTGGCAGAAATCGCTATTCAGTCTGCGGATTCCGCTGCTGCATTCGGTATCGACCCGCGCGTTGCGATGCTGTCCTACTCCACCGGGACTTCTGGTGCGGGTAGTGATGTTGAAAAAGTGCGTGAAGCCACTCGTATCGCTAAGGAAAAACGTCCTGACCTGGTTATCGATGGTCCGTTGCAGTATGACGCCGCGGTTATGGCTGACGTTGCCAAGTCCAAAGCACCAAACTCACCGGTTGCGGGCCGTGCTACCGTGTTCATCTTCCCAGACCTGAACACCGGTAACACCACGTATAAAGCGGTACAGCGTTCAGCTGACCTGATCTCCATCGGGCCAATGCTGCAAGGTATGCGTAAACCCGTTAACGACTTGTCTCGTGGCGCACTGGTAGACGATATCGTTTACACCATCGCGCTGACTGCGATTCAGTCTTCTCAACAAGATTAATTTTTTCTGAGAAGCAAAAAGGCCGCATTGATATGCGGCCTTTTTTATTAGCGTGTCCCGGAAATAACGACGAGACCGCGAAAACAGAATGAATTACTCCGCAGCAGCAGTGTACTGGGATTCATTTTTAGCGTTGCGGGTCATCCACAATGCCAGTGCTTTTAACGAATCTGGCGTGAAGTCGTCACAGCGAGCGGTAATCTCTTCTGGAGACATCCAGCAAACTTCGCTGACTTCTTCTTCCTGCAAAGCAAACGGGCCATGAGAAACGCAGCTAAACAGGCTTCCCCACACCCGGCAGTGGGTATCTTCAAAATAGAACTGCCCGTGCTCAGCAAAAGGTACACCAGCAATCCCCAGCTCTTCTTCAGCCTCGCGGCGTGCAGAATCCAGCAGTTGCTCGTCGGCCTGAACCACTCCACCCGCGGTGGCATCTAACATACCAGGCATAAAATCTTTAATTTCAGTGCGGCGCTGTACCAAAATCTTACCCATACCGTCATGAACAACAATATAAGTCGCACGATGACGCAAACGCTGTGCACGCATTTGCTCGCGGCTTGCTTGCGCGATCACTTCATTGTCTTCACTGACAATGTCTACCCATTCCGTGCCACCAAAATGACGCTGTTCCACCATCAGGGAAACCTTATTCAGGGCGCTCTTTGGCGCGTAATCGGTTATACCGCCATCCTTCAAGCAGCAGGGGTGTTGGCTGCAACTCGGATGCTAACGGGTCTAATTTTTATGGTAAGTTACGGGGTAATCTCAAGCTGTGCAATAACCCCATCGTTATTCAATGCATGAACGCTCAGAACACCATCGTTTAGCATGCCATAGCTCGGTTCGAACCCCCCTTTTGGGATACTTACCGAACCAGGATTGAACAGATATACCGTGTCTTGTTTTTCAGCCAATGGCAGATGAGTATGGCCAAAAACCAGCACGTCATTTTCTGCCAGCGGAGGCAGGTTGTCAGGGTTAAACAAATGGCCATGGGTGACAAATAAACGCTGGTCAGCCATTAAAATCTGTTGCCAGGGTGCTGTAATTGGAAAATGTAGCAGCATCTGATCGACTTCGCTGTCACAGTTCCCGCGTACCGCAATAATTTTATCTGCAATGCTGTTAAACCGCTCCGCAACCGCTCCGGGGTTATAACCTGCCGGTAACGCATTACGCGGCCCGTGATTTAACACATCCCCCAGTAATATCAGCCATTTAGCGCCGCTACGTTCAAAGTGCGCCAGCACTTGCTCTGTAGCGGGTAGCGAACCATGAATATCCGAGGCAAACATCAGCTTCATAAAACCCTATCCCTGTTAATGATCAGCGAATTAATCATAACGAATTATGGGGCGAATCAGCCAGAATGCTTTGCCGAAAGTGCCAGAAAACGTTGAACTGAAGCCCGCTGCCATTGGAAATCTGCGTATTCTTGTAAGCGCTCAGGGACCTCATCGCCATTGAGGATCAAACGATTTAGCATCAATGCCAGGTCCGTGTCTGCGATAGACCATTCACCAAACAAATTTTGCTGGCCGAGTGGCAACAAACCTTCGACGGTATCCAGAAGCTTTTGTGCAGTAGCCTGCCCCTTTTCTGTCAGCGGTGGCTTCTTTGCCCCTGCAAAAACCACGTCGGTTGAACGCTCTTCGCGAATCGGCATCAAATCACTGCGGATCCATGCCTGAATTTGTCTGGCCCGTGCTCGTTTTTCTAAGTCATGTGGGTAGATTCGTTCCCACGTCGGCGGGGCAAAACGCTCATCGAGATATTCAGTAATAGCGGAGGATTCGCTTAACAAAAAGTCATCGACTGCAATGACCGGGACTCGGCGCGTGAGGTCATACCCTTTCCAGCCCGGCTGCCGATTTTGCCCGGCATTCAGGTCTATAGTTTGTAACGTAAAGTTAAGGCCTTTCTCTTTCAGAGCAACGTAAACAGACATCACGTAAGGGCTAAAGTAGTGGCTATCGGACCAAAGTGTTATTGTCGGCTGGCTCATAATATCCCCATAATTCAAGCATCCAGGATATTGAACATATAGCGGAAAATGGCGGTTGTCACTTGAGCAAAACTCATCTGCCCAGCAAATTCATCAAAAAGTCTATACTGCATAGGTTTATGAAAAAACTGATATCAGGATGGCAATGAGATGATCGACCTTTACTACGCACCCACACCAAACGGCCACAAAATCACGCTGTTTCTGGAAGAGGCAGGTCTGGACTACACCATTCACCGTATTGATATTGGCAAAGGAGATCAGTTTCAGCCTGCCTTTTTGGCGATTTCCCCGAACAATAAAATCCCAGCGATTATCGACCAACATCCTGCCGATGGGGGTGGCCCGTTGAGCTTGTTTGAATCGGGTGAAATCTTGCTTTATCTGGCTGATAAGACCAACGAGCTATTAAGCAAAGATTTGCGTGAACGCGCCCACACACTGCAATGGCTGTTCTGGCAAGTCGGCGGGTTTGGCCCCATGCTCGGGCAGAATCATCACTTCAATCACTTCGCCCCCCAACCTATTCCCTACGCCATTGAGCGTTATCAGGTGGAAACGCAACGTCTTTATGGCGTACTCAACAAACAGCTAGAGAAAACCCCGTGGCTGGGCGGTAATGAATACAGCATTGCCGATATCGCCACTTATCCGTGGACGGTTTCTCATGAGCGCCAGCGTATCAATCTGGCGAGTTTCCCCGCGGTGCAGAACTGGTTTGAGCGCATCCATTCTCGCCCGGCAACGGAACGCGCTTACGAGCAAGCACAGAATAGTTAAACCAATCAATGCGCCCACTATGGGCGCTACGTTTTTCCTCATGTATTCTAGGGCTGAAAATTACTAGATTACTAGAAGGAAGAAACCTGCAATGTCATCCCTACAACCCGACGCGATTATTCGAATCAAAAACTTACGCCTGCGCACTTTTATTGGCATCAAGGAAGAAGAAATAACCAATCGCCAGGACATCGTTATTAACGTTGCGATTCATTACCCGGCTGCCAAAGCTCGCGCCAGTGAAGACATCAACGATGCGCTGAACTATCGCACCATCACCAAGCAAATCATCCAGTTGGTTGAGAATAATCGTTTCTCATTACTGGAAAAATTAACTCAGGATGTGCTCGACATCGCATGCGACCATCCTTGGGTATCTTATGCTGAAGTAGAAATCGATAAACTTCACGCACTGCGTTATGCCGACTCGGTATCTATGACGATGAGTTGGCGTCGCCAGGCGTAAAAGCTGGAGACGACCATGCAGATACTGATTACCGGTGGAACAGGACTGATAGGCAGCCATCTGGTGCCACGCTTGCTGGTATTGGGGCACGATGTCACCATCGTTACCCGAAATCCCGATAAAGCCCGGGCACTTTTTGATCCGAAAGTGACCTTCTGGAAAGGGTTGAATGAGCATCCCAATCTTGATGGATTTGATGCGGTTATCAACCTGGCTGGCGAACCGATTGCCGATAAACGCTGGACCGAGGCGCAAAAACAGCGATTGTGTCACAGCCGCTGGCAAATCACCGAGCGTCTGGTGGAGATGTTTAAAGCAAGCCAGAAACCGCCTTCAGTGCTTATCTCCGGTTCTGCCGCAGGCTACTACGGCGATCTCGGCGAAGTGGTCGTCAACGAAGATGAACCGCCGCACAATGAATTTACCCATAAACTTTGCGCCCGCTGGGAACAAATTGCCTGCGGTGCGCAGAGCGAACAGACGCGTGTCTGCCTGCTGCGTACTGGTGTAGTTTTCGCACCAAAAGGCGGGATTCTGGCGAAGCTTTTGCCTTTATTCCGCTTAGGTCTGGGTGGCCCGATGGGCGACGGTCGGCAATATCTGGCCTGGATTCATATCGACGATATGGTCAACGGTATTCTGTGGTTGCTGAATAATGACCTGCGTGGGCCGTTTAATATGGTTTCGCCTTATCCGGTACGTAACGAACAGTTCTCTCACGCTCTCGGCCATGTGCTAAATCGCCCGGCGTTTATGCGCGCCCCGGCGACAGCGGTCAAAATGATGATGGGGGAATCGTCGGTATTGGTGTTAGGCGGGCAACGAGCGCTACCTAAGCGGCTTGAAGAGTCAGGGTTTGGGTTCCGTTGGTATGATTTGGAGGAAGCGTTGGGGGATGTGGTGCGTTGATATTAATTTGCAGAATTCATGCTGAAACGCTCACCGAAAGTTCTCTTTAAATAGATTAACGCTGGTGATTACGTCGGAGCGCATCGATTTTCCAGAGTGTCATATGTCAGTCGTGCAGTTTTTCCGTTCACCGTTAGCAGAAGTATTTGAGAACGCAGAACGCTTTGGTGAACGGAAAATTAACAAGGCTTACAGCTCTCGCCCTGACAATTTGCCAGAGCGAGATGTGGACGAAGGATCGCTACTTCAGCGAACCCGATAAAAACTGCTGCAAACGCGCACTCTTCGGATTACCAAACAACTCTGCTGGCGTCCCTTCTTCCTCGATTAAACCCTGATGCAAGAAGATCACATGGTTTGAAACATGACGCGCAAAATCCATTTCATGTGTCACCACCACCATGGTTTTCCCCTCTTCAGCGAGCTTCTGCATAATACGCAGCACTTCACCCACAAGCTCTGGATCGAGCGCGGAAGTCGGTTCATCGAACAGCAACACTTCTGGTTCCATAGCAAGCGCACGCGCAATAGAGACACGCTGCTGTTGGCCACCAGAAAGATGCACCGGATATTTTGCCTGCTGGCGCTCATCGATGCCGACTTTTGCCAGGTACTTAATAGCGCGCTCTTTCGCTTCGAGCTTACTCAGGCCCAACACTTGAATCGGCGCTTCCATGACGTTTTCCAGCACCGTCATGTGGCTCCACAAGTTGAAGTGCTGGAACACCATCGTCAAGCGTGTGCGCAGCAAACGGAGCTGATTTTTGTCAGCAACTTTGAGCTGCCCGTCAGTGTCGCGCACCAGGTTGATGTTCTGGTTGCTGACCACAATCGTCCCTTCGCTTGGCTTCTCGAGGAAGTTAATACAGCGCAGGAAGGTACTTTTCCCTGAACCAGACGACCCGATAATGCTAATCACATCCCCCGCATTTGCACGCAGAGAAACCCCTTTAAGCACTTCATGTTCGCCGTAGCGTTTGTGCAAATCAGTAACGTTTAATTTATTTTCAGCCATGGGAATTACTCAGTGCGAAGAACTGGGTTTAACGTGCTGCATAAAACGCTGCTCGGCTTTGCGGAACAGGCTTATCAGGACGTAAGAAATAATCAGATATAACACCGCCGCGATGCCAAACGCCGTAAACGGTTGGTAAGTCGCGGAGTTGATATCACGGGCGATCTTCAACAGATCAGGTACCGTGGCAGTAAACGCCAGCGCCGTGGAGTGCAGCATCAAAATCACTTCATTGCTGTACGCAGGCAGCGCGATACGCAGCGCGGATGGCAAAATAATGCAACGGTACAATTTGAATGGCGAGAAACCGTAAGCACGAGCGGCTTCAATTTCACCGTGCGGCACCGAGCGAATCGCCCCGGCAAAGATTTCGGTAGTATAGGCACAGGTATTTAACGTCAGCGCCAGCACGGTACAGTTCAAGCCGCTGCGGAAAAACTCATTGAGTAACACGGTGCCTTTCACCACTTCCAGCGTGTACATGCCGGAGTAGAACACCAGCAGTTGCACATACAATGGCGTACCACGGAAAATGTAGGTGAACAACCAGATGGGGAAAGCAATAAACTTGTTGCTCGATACACGGCCAATCGCCAGGAACAGCGCCATAATCCCGCCCATCACCACCGAGGAAATCAGCAGCCATAGCGTGATAGCAACTCCGGTAAAGCGATATCCGTCAGTCCACAGCAGGGCTTTCCAGTATTCCTGAATAATTTCGATCATAGCTCAGCCCTCTTCACACCAACCGAGTAGCGGCGCTCAAGCCAGAGCAAAACACCGTTCGATACCGTGGTAAAGATCAGGTAAATAATCCCGGCAACAATCGCAAAGTAGAATGGCTGCCAGGTACTTTTCCCGGCCAGTTGCGTGGCTTTCACCACATCTTCCAGGCCTAACAATGAAACCAGTGCGGTTGCTTTTAAAATAACCTGCCAGTTGTTACCAATCCCCGGAAGCGCGAAGCGCATCATGGCCGGGAACAGAATGCGGCGAAATATTTGAGAACCGGTAAAACCAAAGGCGGTTGCGGCTTCGATATGCCCGCGTGGGACAGCGAGGAATGCGCCACGGAATGTTTCGGTAAAATAGGCGCCGTAGATAAAGCCGAGCGTAATGATACCCGCGACCATTGGGTCGATATCAAACTGTCCGACACCCAGCGAGTCGGTTAATAAATTGAGTGCCATTTGCAGGCCATAGAAAATCAGCAGCATCAACACCAGGTCCGGTACACCACGAATTAAGGTGGTATAACCTTCGAACAACAAGGCCAACGGGCGGTTTTTGGATAACTTAGCACCTGCTCCGGCCAGACCGATAATAACGGAGAGGATGACGGAGGTTAGCGCCAATTCCAGCGTGACGATGGCCCCTTTAAAGATTACTTCAGAAAAACCGTACAGCATGGTGCGTATCCTGTCGTCAGTGTCTGCACAAACCTAACCTGCCCTTTCCGGGCAGGTTGAACCACTGGTGACTGTTAACCACCGTAAACATCGAAGTCGAAGTATTTCTTCGCTAACTTCTCGTAAGTCCCATCTTTGCGCATTTCGGCAAACGCTTTGTTCAGTGCTTCGCGTAATTCGGTATCGTCTTTACGCAGACCCATACCCGTGCCTACGCCAAACAGTTTGTCGTCTTTAATTGACGGACCACCAAACTGATAATCCTTACCAACAGGCTGTTTCAGGAAACCTTCACTCGCAGCAACTTCGTCCTGGAATGCGGCGTCGATACGGCCAGCAGTCAGGTCAGCGTAAATAGAATCCTGCCCCTGATAAGAGACAATCTCGATGCCTTTAGGCGCCCAGTGCTCATTACCGAAGGTTTCTTGTGTCGTACCCTGCAGAACACCAATGCGCTTACCCTTGAGTGCCTCAAGCGTTGGCTGAATTGCAGAACCTTTCGCGACCACTAAACGCGAGTCTGCTGCGTACAGTTTGTCGGTGAAGGCAATTTCTTGTTGGCGTTTTTCAGTGATGGAAAGGGACGACATAATGGCGTCGATTTTTTTCGCTTTCAATGAAGGGATCAGCGCATCCAGTGGGTTTTCCACGAAGGTGCAGTGGGTTTCGATGCGTTTACAGAGTTCTTTTGCCAGATCGATATCAAAACCGATCAATTCCCCTTGAGCGTTTTTCGATTCAAACGGGGCGTAAGTTGGGTCTGTACCTATGCGTAAATTCTTAGGAATAGCGGCGAAAGCTGTGGAAACACTGGAAAAAGCCAGTACCAAAGAAAGAGCAATGATCTGCTTGTTCATAATTATCCTCGTTTAGACTGTTTTTATAAGCGGTTACTTTTTAACCGGATAAAATCGCATGTTCCATGCCAATTTATGCATCTCAATAATAGTGTTTTTTTGCCTTTCTGGCGCGTCATTATGGCGCGTCATAAAGAACTCAAAACCCCATTGCACCACCAAGATGCAAGCGATACACCATTTTGGTGCATGGCTAAATATTTGCACCACTAATGTGCAACTGGCTTTGGTTAGATTGCAATTCTATTCAGCCCGGCTGCATCAAAGCATAACCGGGCTACAGACTAAGGGATAAACTTATTCACCGTAAACATTAAAATCGAAGTACTTCTTAGCAAATTTGTCGTAAGTTCCGTCTTTACGCATCTCTGCCAGTGCTTTGTCAAAAGCAGCTTTCAGCTCAACATCGTCCTTACGCAAGCCAATACCGGTGCCATCACCAAAGTACTGTTTGTTTTTCACCGACGGGCCTGCGAACGCATATTCTTTACCCGCTGGCAGTTTCAGGAACCCTTCGCTCGCCGCAGTTTCATCCTGGAAAGCGGCATCCAGACGACCCGCTGCCAGATCGGAATAAATCAGGTCCTGGTTGGCGTAAGCCACCACATCAATGCCTTTTGTACGCCATTCGGCATTAGCAAACGATTCTTGGGTTGAACCCTGCAACACGCCTACATGCTTGCCTTTGAGCGACTCAAGAGTCGGGTTAACCGGGGAGCCTTTAACGGCAATTAAGCGGGAATCAGCAGCATACAATTTGTCTGAGAAGGCAATCTCTTGCTGGCGCTTTTCAGTGATGGACAGTGAGGAGATGATGGCGTCAATTTTCTTCGCTTTAAGCGATGGAATCAGCGCATCAAAGTCACTTGAAACCCACGTACATTTCGTATTAATGCGCTTACAGAGCTCATTGCCGAGATCGATATCGAAACCAACAAAATCCCCTTTTGCATCTTTAGAAGAAAACGGTGCGTATGTCGTGTCCGTACCAAGACGAAGGCTCTGTGGAAGGGCTGCAAAGACGCTTGCTGTGGTGCTCAAGCCAAGCAGTAAAGACAGAGCGAGAACTTGCTTTTTCATACGTAACCCTCAAGTTTGACTTATCTTATTATGTGTAATGTGTGTTGTGTTTTTTCTGTGTTGCTGATTTGGAGTTGCAGTTCTCATGCCACTTTTTCTTGCGTGAAAGAAAGTGCGCATTATTGTGTTAAAAAATAGTTACAACTCTGTCACAGAAATGAAAGATAGCAGGTCTGGTCTGAGGGAAAAGCATTAACGGTGGAAAATAGCGGATAAATGTTCTGGAAGTGATCGGGGTTACAAAAACGCCCCATTTTGAGGCGTTGGGTTTTGTGATGCACCACACGGGCATGCTTATGCGCCAGCCCAACGGGTGAACAGGTCTTGCGGAAGCTCAATATCAAACTGGTCGAGTACCCGATTGACCGTCTGGTCGATAATATCCTGCACGCTCTGCGGACGATGATAGAACGCAGGCATAGGGGGCATAATCACCGCCCCCAACTCGGCTGCCTGCGTCATTAAGCGCAAATGGCCAAGATGAAGCGGTGTTTCGCGCACACAAAGGACCAAAGGACGACGCTCTTTAAGCACCACATCCGCCGCACGCGTTAGCAGGCCGTCTGTATAGCTGTGAACAATGCCAGAAAGGGTTTTGATTGAGCACGGCAATATAACCATGCCATGTGTCTTAAAAGAGCCTGAGGAGAGGCTGGCGGCGATATCCCGGGCATCATGAACCACATCAGCCAGCGCTTGCACCTCTCGCAGGGATATATCGGTTTCTAGCGCAAGGGTTTGGCGAGCAGCATTGCTCAAGATGAGATGAGTTTCGATATCCGGTAATTGTTGCAGCACCTGAAGCAGTCGCACACCATACGTTGCGCCACTGGCACCTGAAATCCCAACAATTAGCCGTTTCATATTTTGCGTTCGCCCAAGAAGTTTATCTGGGCTGACTTTGCCGTAAGATGAGCGGCGATGCAAGAAGCGCTAACCCTCTACGCGAGGGGAGGGTTAGCGTGAGGACAGGGTTAACCTTCGTTGTGCATCTCTAAGTTTTCCACTTCGTTTTGACGCTGTACAGCTTTCGAATCGTCATTACGCAGTGACTCAAGATACTCAAGGTATTCCTGGTCAACATCTTTAGTCACATAAATGCCGTTAAACACAGAGCATTCAAACTGAGTGATATCCGGGTTCTCAACGCGAACCGCTTCAATCAGATCGTCCAGGTCCTGGAAAATCAAACCGTCGGCGCCGATCAACTGGCGAATTTCATCAACTTCACGGCCATGAGCAATCAGTTCGTTCGCGCTTGGCATATCGATGCCATAGACGTTCGGGAAACGAATTTCTGGTGCTGCAGACGCGAGGTACACTTTCTTCGCACCCGCTTCGCGTGCCATCTCGATAATCTGCTCAGAAGTCGTCCCGCGGACAATGGAGTCATCCACCAGCAGCACATTCTTATCGCGGAACTCAGCACGGTTGGCGTTGAGTTTACGACGCACAGATTTACGACGCAGCTGCTGGCCCGGCATGATAAAGGTACGGCCAACGTAGCGGTTCTTCACGAAGCCCTGGCGGTACGGTTTATCAAGAATACGAGCGATTTCCAGCGCGATATCACAGGAAGTTTCAGGGATAGGGATAACCACATCGATATCCAAATCTTCCCACTCGCGAGCAATTTTCTCGCCGAGTTTTTTGCCCATTTCAACGCGTGCGCTGTACACAGAAATCTTGTCGATAAAGGAGTCTGGGCGCGCAAAATAGACATATTCAAACAGGCAAGGATTGCTGGTCGGGTTGTCGGCACACTGGCGTGTGAACAACTGACCTTTCTCGGTGATATACACAGCTTCGCCCGGCGCGATATCACGCAGGAATTCGAAGCCCAGTGTATCAAGCGCCACACTTTCGGACGCCACCATATATTCGGTACGCCCATCACCCAAATCGCGTTTACCCATCACCAGAGGACGGATGCCATTTGGGTCGCGGAACGCCACCATGCCGTGGCCGATGATCATCGCAACACACGCATAAGCGCCACGGATCTGGCGGTTAGTTGCAGCAATGGCGGCAAAAATGTTGTCAGCTTCCAGCGGATAGTTGCGGAAGTTATCCAGCTCGCTGGCGAAGATATTGAGCAGGATTTCGGAATCAGAAGTGGTGTTGATATGACGACGCTTTTCTTCGAACAGCTTTTGGCGCAGTTCGTGGGCGTTCGTCAGGTTACCGTTGTGTGCAAGAGTAATGCCGTACGGAGAGTTCACATAGAAAGGCTGGGCTTCAGAGGCACTCGAGCTACCCGCTGTAGGGTAACGCACATGGCCGATGCCCATGTTTCCCTGCAAGCGTTGCATGTGAATGGCACCAAATACATCGCTCACCAGACCATTAGCTTTACGCAGACGAAAACAGTTTAAGGCATCAATGGTGACGATGCCCGCGGCATCCTGCCCACGATGCTGAAGCACCGTTAACGCGTCATAAATAGACTGGTTGACCGGCATAAAACCGGCGATACCGACAATACCGCACATGTTGTCTTTTCCTCATTAAGCCACAACCCCCCGATACGATTACCGGGGTAAGAAACTTGACGAGCTTTGCAGATAGTCAAAGAACCATCTGATGATGAAACTGAATTGCGGAATAAGCTGCGACTTTTGCCAGTCGTCACTCTTCGAAAAACCAGTAAACGTATCAAGAAAGAACAGAATGGCGGCGACGATCAGCGCTCCACGTAAAGCACCAAAACAGATCCCCAACACCCTGTCTGTACCCGACAGGCCGGTCTTCTCAACCAGTGCGCTAATCACATAATTGACTATCGCACCGACGATGAGTGTCGCGATAAACAGTATCGCAATAGCTATTCCGTTACGTACCAGTTCGTCGTCAAAGCCAGTGAACCAAACTGACAGGTAAGTGTAGTAATGACTGGCGACAAAGAAAGCACAACCCCAGGTCACAAGCGATAACGCTTCACGCACAAACCCACGAATAACACTAATCAGAGCCGAAAAGCCGATAACTGCAATAATGGCGTAATCTATCCAGACCATGAACAAATCTCACGACAAATCGCCCTGACGTCCAGTTCGGGGCGCATTCTAACAGAAAAAGAAAACGTTTGCGTAGGGATTTCCTTCCCTCGCGTAAATAAATAATGGCGTTGAAAAAATGCTCAACGCCATTAAGAATTTGCCCTTTTGCCGGGGCTCCGCGGGTGCTTTCACGTGAATGACGGGAAAGCTATCGCGCCGTGTAATTCATCACTACGCCACTTAGCCCGGAAAGCGAATTCATCTCGCCTAATGAAGACTTGAGTTTGTCTTTCGAGGCCTCCGGCCCCACCAGAATACGAGTAATTTTCCCCTGAACTGGTGTGGATGGTGAGGTGAAAGCATTGAACCCTGCGCCGCGCAGTTTACCAACAATTTCATTTACTTTGTCGGCATTTTTCAACGCACCGAGTTGTACAACATAGGCTTGCCCAGTCGGTGCCTTCTCAGCGGTTTCTTGCTTCGCAGGTTTTACAGGCTCTGGCACCGGTTCTTCGTTCATCATCGCCAGACGTTCTTCAGTTTGAGAAATCTCGGCTTTGCTCTGCGGTTTTTCGACCGGCTTTGGTTTTGGCTTCTCAACCACTGGCTTCGGTTTTGGTTGATCACGGGTAACAGGCACTTCGTCTATACCCGCACCGCTATCGCCAGGTAGCGAAGCGATATCCAGCCCAGGTGCGACCGCCGTACCCGCACGAACTTCTTCAGCAGCACCTTCCGGTGGCTGCGAAGGGAGTGCCTGAGTCGCAGCAGGCAGCATGTCCGGCTCATCGGTATCACCCGGTTTTGGAACCAGAGGAATGGCTGCAAACTCATCCTGATAATGCTTTTTCTGACCATCAAGCAGCCCTGGCAGGATAATGACCCCCAGAGCGACCAGAATGATGGTTCCGACTAATCGATTTTGAAACTTACTCGCCACCTGCTTTCTCCGTGTCCAGCGCTTCCATTACGTGGGCTACTGTATGAAATGAACCACACACCAGCACGGTATCATTTTCTGTTGCTGCCTTCATTGCAGCATACCAAGCCTGGGCTACCGTGTCGTAGACTTCACCTTGACCGAGATGTTCAATCAGCTGTTCAGCACTTGCACCGCGCGGCCCTTCTAACGGAGCACAATACCAGCTATCCACTTGAGGGGACAAACATGCCAACGTACCGGCGATGTCTTTATCATGCAGCATACCAATGACCGCCAGCACGCGACCACGTTTTGGCAATTCTGCCAGCCGCCCGGCAAGATAAGCCGCCGCATGGGGATTGTGCGCCACATCAAGAATAACCAATGGTGCATGCGAAATAACCTGGAATCGCCCTGGTAATGTGGCCTCTTTAATCCCTTGAATAATAGCGCCATTGCTAACTTTCAGATCACTTGCACGCAGTGCTGCCAGTGCCGTTGCCGCATTCGGTTGAGGCACCAATGGCAACGGTAGCCCGCTCAGTTCGCCCTGCGCGTCTTTGAAGCTCCAGCTATTCTCTTCAACGCTGTAAGACCAGTCCACTGTGCGACGCAGCAAATGAGCGCCTTTTTCAACCGCCACATCAGCGATGGTCAGCGGCATATCCGGCTCTCCGACCACAGCAGGTTTTCCACCACGGAAGACACCGGCTTTTTCACGCCCGATACTTTCACGGTCCGGCCCCAGCCAGTCGGTGTGATCAAGAGCGATACTGGTGACGACAGCCACATCGGCATCGACGATATTGGTTGCGTCCAGGCGCCCACCCAAACCGACTTCAAGAATCACCACATCAACCGCCAACTGCTTAAACAGCAACAACGCCGACAAGGTGCTGTACTCGAAATAGGTTAGTGAGGTTTCGCCGCGCGCGGCTTCAATTTGGGCAAATGACGCCGTATGGTAAGCCTCGTCCAGTTCTTCACTTTGAACGCGAACACGCTCGGTGTAGCGCACCAGATGAGGTGAACTGTAAACACCGACGCTATATCCTGCCGCCATCAAGACTCTTTCCAGTGTGCGACAGGTTGTGCCTTTCCCATTCGTCCCGGCGACAGTAAACACCGTCGGGGCAGGTTTCAGTACATCGAGTGTTGCAGCCACTTTTTTGATGCGATCTAGACCAAGCTCGATGGTTTTAGAATGGAGGTTTTCAAGATAACAAAGCCACGTGGCCAAGGGCGACGTGGCTTGAGGTGTTTGAGTTTTTTCCATGATGCCCGCTCTACGCTACGGTTCAAGAAAAAGGGCAGGACCTATTCGGCCTGCCCTTATTAACAATCAGGCCTGGTGACCTTCTGCCGGTGCTGGCGGAACCACTATCGGCTCACGCGGCGCTTCAGGATTTGGCGCTGGCTGATTTGTCAGTTTTGCCAGAACGCTTGCCAGTTTCAGGCGCATTTCTGGACGACGAACGATCATATCGATCGCCCCTTTTTCAATCAGGAACTCACTGCGCTGGAAGCCCGGCGGCAGTTTTTCACGAACGGTTTGTTCGATAACACGCGGGCCTGCAAAGCCGATCAGCGCTTTTGGCTCAGCAATATTGAGATCACCCAGCATCGCAAAGCTTGCAGATACGCCACCCATTGTTGGGTCAGTCAGAACCGAAATATACGGCAGACCGCGCTCCTGCATTTTCGCCAGTGCAGCACTGGTTTTTGCCATTTGCATCAGCGACATCAGCGCTTCTTGCATACGTGCGCCACCAGAAGCGGAGAAGCAGATCAGTGGGCAACTATCTTCCAGAGACTGTTCAACGGCACGAACAAAACGCGCGCCCACAACAGAACCCATAGAACCGCCCATAAAGGCGAACTCAAACGCCACAGCAACAACAGGCATGTGATAGAGCGTGCCTTTCATGACCACCAGTGCATCTTTCTCACCAGTTTCTTTCTGGGCTGATGCCAGACGGTCTTTATACTTTTTGGAATCTTTAAACTTGAGAATATCTTTTGGCTCAAGCTCACTACCCAACTCAAACATCGAACCTTCATCAAACAGGCTATGCAAGCGATCGCGCGCGGACATGCGCATGTGATGATCGCATTTTGGGCAAACTCCAAGATTGCGTTCTAGCTCGGCACGGTACAGAACCTGGCCACAGCTATCGCATTTAGTCCACACCCCTTCAGGGATACTCGCCTTACGGGTAGGGGTAATATTGCTCTTATTGAGAATTCGTTCAATCCAGCTCATTGATGACCTTTCTGCTTGAACCTGGTCGATGCCAGTTTTTCTGTGGCAGTTTGACCTGCCCCAGACCATAAATGGTGCTCATTAAAACATAACGGCCCGCGACTTTGGATAAAAAAGTGGTCGAACCGCGCGATGGGGTTACTTTTGCAGGTGTTTGGCTGCACGTTTGTGGCGAATAACTTCAATTACGCCAGGCAAAATCGACAGCACGATAATCGCTACAATCAGTAATTTCAGGTTTTCCTGCACGATTGGCAAATCGCCAAACAGGTAGCCTGCGTAGGTAAACAACAATACCCACAGCAACGCACCCGCGATGTTGAACATCGCAAAATGACGATAGGACATATGCCCCATCCCTGCGACAAACGGTGCGAAGGTTCGCACAATCGGTACGAAGCGCGCGAGGATAATCGTTTTTCCGCCATGACGCTCGTAAAAAGCGTGTGTTTTATCAAGATAACTGCGGCGGAAGATTTTTGAGTCCGGGTTGCTGAAGAGTTTTTCTCCAAACAGCCGTCCGATGGTGTAGTTTACGGCGTCGCCCACAATAGCCGCAATCACCATCAGGATAACCATGGTATGCACGTTCAGATCGTTACCTGGCAATGCTGCCAACGCACCGGCAACGAACAGCAATGAATCGCCAGGCAAGAATGGCGTCACCACCAGACCGGTTTCGCAGAACAAAATTAAAAATAGAATGGCATAAACCCAGACACCATACTGCGCAACCAACTCCGCTAAATGCACATCAATGTGCAGAATAAAATCAATAATAAAGCGGATAAATTCCATAGTTATCTACCTTTTCGACTGGCGTCAGTCAGCTAAAAAAAGTGGCCCCATCGAGGGTTTAGGCAACGCAAAATGTTCAGGATAATCAACTGAGACTAAGTACAAGCCTTCTGCTTTACCGGTGGCGGCTGCCAGCTTGCGATTTTTCGCCGCAAGCAATTCTGCCATCCAGTTTTCGTGTTGATTACCACAACCAATTTCCATCAAACTGCCAACAATGTTGCGCACCATATGATGCACAAACGCGTTCGCTTTGATGTCTACCACGACGTATGAACCATAACGTGTCACGGTGATGTGCATCAGGTTGCGCCACGGTGTACGCGACTGGCACTGCACTGCGCGGAATGACGTAAAGTCGTTCTCACCCAACAAACACTGTGCTGCACGGTGCATACGGTCTGTGTCCAGAGGGTGATAAAAGTGCGTCACTCCCTGCCCCATCACCGCAGGACGCAGCCGTTCGTTATAGATGACATAACGGTAGCGACGCGCCGTGGCACTGAACCGGGCGTGGAAATCGTCCGGCACAGTTTTAACCCAGCGCACTGCAATGTCTCCAGGTAAATTCGCATTTACACCCAGAGTCCATGCCGCATCTTTACGATCCATACGGGTTTCGAAATGCACAACCTGCCCGGTGGCGTGCACCCCAGCATCCGTTCGCCCAGCACAAAGCACGTTAATAGGTTCGTTTGCCACTTTAGAGAGCGCTTTTTCAAGCTTCTCCTGTACGCTGCGGACTTCGTTCTGCCGCTGCCAGCCGTAATATTTGCTGCCGTCGTATTCAATGCCAAGTGCAATCTTACGGAGTGGGCTTATTTCCTGTATTGAGGGAGTAGGCAACTCGTCGGACATTAGTACATATACTCCTGCACTAATTTTTCAGCCGTTTTCACCGCCATCAGTGCGCCACCGAAACGAACGTTATCAGCAACAGACCAGAATTGGATCTGCTCCGGCATGCCGTAATCATTATGGATACAGCCAATGGAGATATGTGCGCTACCGGAGGCATCGGAAACCTGAGTCGGGAACTGCCCTTCTTCTGAAATTTCAATGTCTTCAAACTGGCCAAACGCATCACGCGCTTCTTCTGCGGCCAGCGGGCGCATCGCTTCGAAGTTCACCATTTGTGCGTGACCATAAAACACCGGTGCCTGAACCATGCTTGCAGAAATCATCACACCTTCGTCCTGCAGCACTTTACGCACTTCGTTCACCAGTCGACGTGCAACACTTACGCTGCCTTCCGCGTCTGGTACTAAAGGCAGCATGTTGAAGGCTAACTGGCGGCCAAATAAATCTTCGTCTTCGATTGGCAAACCGTTGAGCAAACGCGCACTTTGTCCGGCCAGCGCATCAACAGCTCTTTTACCGCGACCAGAAGCCGCCAGTAAATTGGTCACCTGAATACGCGACAACCCCCCTTGTTCAATCAGCGGCTTCAAAGCAGTCAGCAACTGGCTGGTCAAGCTATCAGCAACAGCAACCAGGTTGCGATTGCGGTATTCACCCAACACAAAAGGATTGACGTCAGGCACGACCAACGGCACATCATGTTCCATTGCGAACAGGCCGCTGGAGTCAATCACCAGGCAACCCGCGTTCGTCGCTTCTTCAGCGAAACGCGCCGAAGCTGCAACACCTGCGACGAAGAACGCGAGCTGAACCTGAGTCCAGTCAAATGATTCAGCATCCTGAACCATCACCGTTTTGCCTTCATAACGAATGTTTTCACCCGCG
Organism: Buttiauxella sp.; assembly: GCF_035271705.1. Classification (GTDB taxonomy): domain Bacteria; phylum Pseudomonadota; class Gammaproteobacteria; order Enterobacterales; family Enterobacteriaceae; genus Buttiauxella. Next base: position 2,864 of record NZ_DATERI010000212.1, on the reverse strand, counting down.
CTATCATTACGCGCCAGGGCATACAATTCACCAACCGGGAACTGGCGTTCGGCAAGCAGTTCAATCACAGCTGCGCCTACGGCACCCGTGGCACCTAAAACGGCAATATTCCAGCCTTCAGACATGTTGGTTTACTCCAGACTTAATAAAACAGCGTCCCACCGGATTTCAGCTCCAGTGGGACAAAAGATTAGGGTTATCGAGCGGGGTTATAAACCGCACTAAAACCGAGTTTTTGCAGTGTTTGTGCCGCAGTTTCATCATCACACTGAATATATAATGATGACCATTCACGGCGTTCCAGATAGTTTTTACGTAACGAGTCAAACTCACCTGGAATTCCCGCCACTTTACGCAGCGGTGCGTCATCGCGGCGCACATCATACACCAGATGAACCAGTCTTTTGAGTGTCGGCTGATCAAGCGGACCATGCAGTGTGATGCGGCCAAATTCCGGAGCGGGCAGCAAAGTATCTAACGCCACTTGGTGTTTCTGACCAATAAACTCGCTGAATGCTTCAAACACTTGCGTGGTGCCACGCGCTTTGCCTTCCAGCGTGTAGCCTGCGATGTGTGCCGTGCCTATATCGACTTTATCGAGCAACGCCACATTAAGCGCAGGCTCGGGCTCCCAAACATCCAGCACCACGCTAAGATCCTGCCCGTTCTCCAGGCATTTCAACAACGCGGTGTTATCCACCACCGGGCCACGGCAAGCATTAATCAGAATGGTGCCAGGTTTGAGGCTTGAGATCAGTTTTTCATCGGCAAGATGCAGCGACTTGTATGGGCCGTCTTTGAACAGCGGCGTGTGGAACGTCAGTACATCGGCTTCACGCACCAGGGTTTCAAGCGGCTGGAAATCACCGGCATCGCCACGACTCGCACGAGGAGGATCGCAAAGCAGCGTCCGCACGCCGAAAGCTTCCAGACGTGCCTGCAAACGTGAGCCAACGTTACCGACACCGACAATACCCACCGTGCGGTCGGTCAGTTCGAAGCCATCACGTTCAGCTAACATTAACAGTGAAGAAAAGACGTATTCGACAACAGCGATAGCGTTACAACCTGGGGCTGCTGAAAAAGCGATGCCCGCGCGCTCAAGGTAGTGTTCGTCAACGTGGTCAGTGCCCGCCGTTGCCGTACCGACAAACTTAATCCCCTTGCCTTCGAGTAAATCAGCATTCACTTTAGTGACCGAACGCACCATTAATGCATCGGCATCCGCCAGTTCTGAAACTGGGATCGGGCGACCTGGCACCGCAGTTACATCGCCAAGGCGGCTAAACAATTCGCGTGCATAGGGCATATTTTCGTCAACGAGGATTTTCACGTTACGCTACCTGTCTGTTAATCGTCGAGAATAAGCCCAATAGTGTGCCATAATCTGGCGTCCTGGCATACTTGAGCCGGGGATCGATAAAGGATTTTAGACTATGCAACCCATTCAGGGGGTGACTGCACGCCCTCCGGGGGAACCGCCCTCCACACCGTCTGCGGCCGGCGAGCTTCCGCTTTCCAGTCAGCAACGTACTGTTCTTGAACGTTTGGTCACGCGCCTTGTTGCACTCAATCAACAACAGAGTGCCGAAGTGTGGGCGGGACTTAAGCATGATCTGGGGCTAAAAAGTGAAACGCCTTTATTATCGCGTCACTTCCCGGCGGCCGAACAAAATCTCAATCAGCGTCTGAACAATGCGCAGACTACTCACGCCACGCGCCAGGTGGTTCAACAGCTCAGCGAGCTTCTGCCTCAAGGCAATAATCGCCAGGCTGTTAGCGACTATATTCGCCAGCAATTTGGCCAGACTGCCCTTAGCCAACTTACGCCCGAGCAATTAAAAAGCGTCCTGACGTTATTGCAAAATAACCAGTTGGCGATCCCGCAACCGCAACAGCGTCAGGCGACCGATCGCCCGCTGCTTCCGGCTGAACATAACGCCTTAAATAAACAAGTTGCCAAGCTTACTGCCGCGACGGGCGAGTCCGGTAAACTGATCTGGCAGTCTATGCTTGAGCTTTCTGGGGTAAAAACGGGGGATCTGATCCCGGCAAAACACTTCACCTTGCTGACCACATGGCTGCAGGCCCGTCAGACATTGAGCCAACAGCACTCGCCGACGTTGCATACCCTCCAGGCCGCCCTTAAACAGCCACTTGAACCCGCTGAATGGCAAGAGATGACCGATTATTCCCTGCAACGTTTCCAGGCAACGCCGCAGACGTTGCTGACCAACTCGCAAGTGCAGGATATTTTGAATCAAGTATTTTTGAAGCGGGCAGAACGCCAGCCAGCAGCGCTTGAAACCCACAATATTCAGCCAATAGCCAACCCAATCTGGGCGCCTTTTATCGAGCCAATGAAAGTCGTGAGTGCGCGACCAGGTATGGCGTTGGTTGCACTGGTTGTGGTGATGGCGTTGCTGTGGATAGTGGTTTAGTTTCTGTTTGCAACCGCTCTGACAGACATGATGGTGGATTATCGTTATGTGTCCATGAAAAAACTTAGGGAACCGGACAGTGGGAGTTTCCTGAGTTTGTTGACCATTACATCGCACCTGCAAAATTAATTACTCCAGATGTCGGTAAAGACTTGGACTCTGAATATGTAATAGCCGCATTAAGTTCACTGCCGCCGCCCCGGCAGAAGAATAATCTATTGCGGATGATGCAGGTTCTCTTCCGTCAGCAGGTTTCCCCATTCACCGTATTCGGCCTGCCACGCAATGGCGCCGGTTTCGTCAATCAGTGCCAGCGGCAGTCCCCGGTGGTCGCAGTGGTAAAGATGGATTTTTCTCTCCGGGGTGTGTTCCGGCTCCAGCTGGTTTTCCATCTGCTCCACGCTCAGCCCGCACTGCGCCAGC
>NZ_DATERI010000211.1:0-9812 GCF_035271705.1 Buttiauxella sp. | reverse complement strand
TTGGAGAAGATGAAAGAAATGTTTGTTGCAGGTGCCGAACTAGTTGGCACCAGCTCCGGCCCGGAACTGGTGAAAGGGCTGGTCGGCGACATTAACGCTTATTAACAGAGACGTACCGCCGGAAGCGGCGGTACTTCTCTTTGCAATGAATAACAAATCGCGCAGTTTAAGGAGTATGTGATGAGCGTATTTATTCTCGGCAGCTACGCGAAAGCGCTGGTGATGACCACCGACCGTATTCCTCTGGCTGGGGAAACGCTGATTGGCCATGACTTTCGCCAGACGTGGGGCGGTAAAGGCTCTGATATGGCGGTTCAGGCAGTGCGTCTTGGGGCAGAAGTCGCCTATGCCGGTGTGGTGGGTGATGACACTTTAGGGCATGAATTTGTAGGCCTGATGCAGGAAGAAGGTGTCAATATCGATGCGTTAACCATCAGTGGAGAACTACCAACTGGTGCGGGACTTATTATTAAAGATAAAGAGGCCCATAACGTGATTGTCGTGGATATGGGGGCCAATAAACTGTTTACGCCGGTGCAGGTGGACAGTGCGTTATCCCTGCTAGAACAAAGCAATGTGGTGCTCGCACAGCTTGAAATTCCGCTGGAAACGGCTCTCTACGGACTCAGACTTGCAAATAAACTCGGTAAGATAACGATTCTGAACCCGGCACCAGCAAGAGATTTACGCGGTGTCGATCTCAGCGCGGTTGACTATCTGACACCCAACGAAACGGAAGCGCGCGTAGCTCTTGGCTTACCACCTGATGACCCGCGCAGCAACAGGGAAATCGCCAATCTGTTATTGGAAACAGGTTGCCGGTATGTCGTGATGACATTGGGTGAATCGGGCTCTGCAGTGTTTGGTCGTAATGATACGCAAGAAATCCCACCGTGCATCATCGATGTTGTCGACAGTAACGGTGCAGGTGACAGCTTTAACGCCGCCCTCTCCGTCGCGCTGGATGAAGGTCAGCTCATTCACGAAGCCGTACTGTTTGCTAACGCCACAGCAGCGCTGTGTTGTACCGGCTGGGAGACAGTTCCATCCTATCGCTATCGCAAAGAAGTCGATGCTTTTATTCAATCTATGGCTGTGGCAGAGGAGTAAATACTATGAGACCAGATAGGATCTTACACCCTGAGCTCGCGGCTGCCTTAGCCACGTTAGGTCATTCCGACATTGTGTTGGTCACGGATGCGGGATTCCCGATCCCTCCACAGGCTAAACGTATCGATTTGGGTTTCTGGCCTGGCACTGTTGATGCACTGGACATTCTGCGCGTCCTGCGCAAAGAAATTTTTGCCGAAGAAGTGCATTTTGCCAGTGAAGTCCGTGATTGCAACCCGCAACTTTATCGTGATGTGCAAGCCATCTATACCGGTTCTGGCGCAGAGTTTCAGGCAGCCAGTCACGAAAAACTTTGCCACGACCTTGCTCACAAAGCCAAAGTCGTTATCCGTTCTGGATCATTTAATCCATGGGCCAATTTCGCTCTGGTTGCGAGTACCGATCCTTTTGCCTGGTTCACCGAGGAATCCGGCGTAAAACCGCTGCCAGCGTATGTCGCAAGACGGCAACGAATTATCGACAACGTCGTACCGGAACTCAATTAACAGGGTATCGTCATGAAAGCAGCAGTTGTTAGCCAGCAGCATCCCGGCAAGGTAGAAATCAAGAAGATAGCGCTACGCGCACTGAATGCCGGTGAAGCACAGGTGGAAGTGGAATGTTGTGGTGTGTGCCATACCGATTTACACGTCGTGCAGGGTGATTTTGGCCCTGTTCCAGGCCGTATACCAGGACACGAAGGGATCGGGATAGTTCGTGCTATTGCTGACGATGTTACCAGCCTGCGTCCTGGTGATCGTGTCAGTATTGCCTGGTTTTATGAAGGATGTGGTGTCTGTGAATACTGCGTCAGTGGCCGGGAAACCTTCTGCCGTACAGTTAAAAATGCGGGTTATAGCGTTGATGGTGCAATGGCTGAACAGTGCATTGTCAAAGCCGATTATGCGGTAAAAGTCCCTGATGGGCTGGATCCGTTAATTGCCAGCAGCATCACCTGCGCTGGCGTCACCACATACAAAGCCATCAAAGTCTCCGAAGTCCGTCCTGGCCAGTGGATTGCCATCTGGGGGGCAGGTGGATTAGGCAATATGGCCATACAGTTTGCCAAAAATGTGTTTAACGCCCGTGTTATCGCCATTGACATTCAGGACGACAAACTGGCGCTGGCACGTGAGTCAGGTGCGGAAATCACCATTAACGCAAACGAAGAGGATGTACCAGTCCGCATTCAGCAGATCACTGCCGGAGGTGCGCATAGCGGCGTAGTTGTGGCGGTCGCGCGCACGGCGTTTAACCAGGCAGTAGACAGCGTCAGAGCTGGAGGAAAAGTTGTTTGTGTGGCCGTTCCGCCAGGCAATCTTGATCTGAATATCGTGAAAACGGTGCTTGATGGTATCCAGATCGTCGGTAGCCTGGTCGGTACACGTCAGGACCTGGCAGAAGCTTTCCAGCATGCACTGGCAGGCCGGGTGAAACCGATAGTGCAGACCAGACAACTGGATGAAATTAACGCTATTTTTGCCGAAATGAATGCAGGCGCAATTCAGGGACGAATGGTCATTGATTTGCGCACTAAGCCATCAGCTAAGTCGAAACTTGCCTCGGAGGGCAAAGCATGAAAATCACTGGCTGGCGCACATTAAAAGCCTTACATCACTGGGGCCGTCCTATTGGTGACGTCAACGGTGCGGTTAACGCTGGCGTGACAGAAGTACCCATTCTGATTCTGGAAACTGATGTAGGTATTAATGGCATTGGCCTTGGTGGACATGCTGACATTGAGCGTATCTTCCCGGCTATTGAAGGAGAAGATCCACGAGCAGTGACTGCTTTGTATGACCGAATGCAAGCCTGGGTTTTCAAAAGCGGGCACTTTGGCAGCGTCTTCGGTGCCATCGGCGTGGTGGACATGGCGCTTTGGGACCTGAAGGCCAAACTGGCGAATGAACCGCTTTGGCGATTACTCGGTGGGCGTCAACCTTTTGTACCTGGTTACGCTTCCGGGCTGGACTACCCTCTTTCGCTTGACGAGTTAGTTGCGCTACATCAACGCTTTGCCGACAGAGGATTCAGTGCATTCAAATTAAAGGGTGGACTGGATGTTGAGCAAGATCTTGAGCGTTTAAAGGCGGTGCGAGAAGTCTATCTTTGCAACGCGCCATCGCCTGCTGTGATGATCGATCTCAATGAGTCAATGAGTGCAAAACAGGCTGTCCGCTATGTCAATCGTTTGGAAGAGGTGCTTGATCTTAGCTGGGTTGAGGAACCGGTCCGACGCTGGGATGCTGCGGGTCACGCGCTGATCCGCCAGCAAGTTCGTGCAGCAGTAGCCACCGGGGAAAACCTCACGGGTATTGAGCAATTTCAGCCACTTATCCAGCAACAGGCGGTAGATGTTCTGCAAGCGGGGATGTGCTGGGGAATTACCCATTTCCTGCGGGTAGCGAATCTGGCACACGCGTTTAGCTTACCTGTCAGCCCGGTGGGATATAACGCCAACCCTGTTGCCCATGCGGCGGCGGCCATCCCCAACCATCTGATCTGCGAAGTACAGGATCTCAGCTTTCCTACAGGTTTGCGGGTGGATCAGCGTATTGAAAAGGGTGGCATTGTTCTGGGCGATACACCTGGTCTTGGCATCACTGTCGACGAAGACGTACTGCTGGCTGCGCAAAATGAAGGAAGCTGGACCATTGCACATGGCCCACATGTCCGCCCTGAGCGCGCTGGTTTGCGCCTGTCACTGAGAACATCGACCAACGATGAACAATAAAGGAACAGGAAAATGAAAACAGTCTCTTTAGGACACACAGGAATACAGGTTCCGGTTCTGGCTATGGGAGCGGCATCGCTGGGCAGCATTTATCACCCGGTATCACAACAACAGGCCAGTGAAACGGTAGCCACAGCGCTGGAACATGGAGTGAACTATTTTGATGTCGCTCCTTATTATGGCCTGACCCGGGCTGAAACTGCTTTAGGTGTGGCGCTAAAAGGGGTAGCCAGAGAAAGCTACACACTCGCGACAAAAGTAGGACGCTACGGTGACAGCCTTTGGGATTTCTCGCGCGAGGCCACACTACGCAGTGTTGATGAGAGCCTCGCCCGCCTAGGTACCGACTACATTGATGTAATTCAGTGCCACGATATTGAATATGGCAGTCTGCCACAACTACTGGATGAAGCTCTACCCACGCTGAGGGAGCTACGTGACCGCGGTGTCGTGCGTAATATCGGCGTTACCGGTTATCAGCTCGACCTGCTGGAACAGGTGGCGTGTGAGCAAAAAGTGGATACCGTGATGGCCTACTGCACCTGGACATTGCAGGATCGTCGCCTAGGGGAGGTAGCAAAACGGCTCAACGAGGCTGGGATCGGAGTATTGAATGCGTCACCGCTGGCAATGGGACTGTTAAGTCGAAGCGGCGCACCAGACTGGCATCCGGCACATCAGAATGTACAAAATGTCTGTCGTAAAGTCGCAGCCCTGTGTGATGGTCATAAGGTCAATATTGCCCAGGTTGCACTGCAGTTTGCACTGACCACCGCAGCAGAACATGGTATTTCCACCACCGTTATTGGTGCCGCCAGCAGGGATAACATGCTCGACAGTATTTGCTGGAGTGAATCGCCTGTGGATCCAGAACTGCTCGCAAAAATTGATGAGCTGATGGCTCCAGTACTGAATATTGGCTGGGATGTTCTGCCTGGTAATGGGGGTAAAGCCCAAAAATGAAATGCTTTGACAGTCATCTTCATCTCTGGGACCCGCGAGTATTGCGTTACGACTGGCTCAGTGACCTGCCAGCGCTAAATCAGCCTTTTTTGCCCGAGGTGCTGGCGACTGAAGCGCAAGCACCAGATGCCGCCATTGTGGTTCAGGCGGATTGCGCTGAAGAACAGGCTGTGGACGAAGTGAACTGGATTAACCAGCTAGCAGAATATTCTCCTATTCACATTGCAGGTATCGTCGCCTGGGCTGCTCTGGAAAAGGGGAATGCGGTGATACCCCATCTGCACCAACTGCGTAATATACCGAGGGTTGTGGGTATTCGTCGTTCACTGCAAAATGAACCTGAGCACCTGTTCTATGATATGAATTTTCGTGCTGGCCTGCTGGCGGCAGCCAGAAACGGTTTTGTACTCGATTTGTGTGTTAGGGCGTCTCAACTGCAAGGGGTTTACGATCTGCTGTACTGGCTGTTCAGCCATGCACCAGAGGCCCGCGTGGTGTTGGATCACATGGGTAAGCCTACTATCATTCGCAACGAATGGCAGGCATGGCAAAGCGTCTTTGATCCACTGGCAGACTTCCCACAACTGGTGTGCAAAATCTCAGGTTTGCCCACCGAGGCTGACTGGCTTGCATGGAACGAGGAAGAACTTCAACCCTGGATACAACACGCCATAGCGGTTTTTGGTCCGCATCGTTGCTTATTTGGCGGCGACTGGCCGGTGGTGAATCTGGCTGGTGGTTACTCCCGCTGGAGACAGTGTGTTGAAAATGCGATTTCGCATCTGACCCCTGAAGACAGATGTGCAATCATGGTGAACAACGCCCGTGATATTTATTTATCGCAATCAAGAGGAAAATAATAAGCTGGGGAGGATGCGAACAAGTGTTCATGTACAGGGCGGCGTTAATGGGATGGTCGCCCCTCCCCAAAACGGCATCTGAAGTGCCAAAGTGGCGAATTCCTGCAATTCATCCAGCGTGCCAAACAGATAATGGCCCAGCCAGTCGTATCTCACGGTGCGGTTGAACCGTTCGATATAGGCATTTTGCTGCGGGTTACCTGGTTGGATATAGTCCAACCTGACGCCCTGCTTGGTTGCCCATGTCTTGAGCTCCTCGCTGATATATTCTGGACCGTTATCACAGCGGATGGCGGCCGGTTTGCCAAGCCCTCAATCCATGAAAGTGAGTTAGGTGGAGATTGCAGCCATAGATCCGGATTTTGGTCGAGGCTACCGCCTCTGTCCCTGATGGAATTTGCTGGCTGGCTCCTCTATCAACGCCACGTACTTGAAAGTACCTTGTTTCGCCTCGGGTTTTGCCAGTCACTGTCTGACCTGTCTCGCCATCACTTCATGATTGCCTGTGCAATCGGTGCTGTTCTTCAACTCTGGTTGCTGTGAACTTGTTTCTCTGTTGCGTTTTCTACATCCCCTCGTTCACGGGGGAACTCGCTACTGTGTGTCGGCTCTTTTCATACCGCCGTTACAAAATCGGCCTCAAACTCTCGATCATGGGCGAGCAACGCCCAGACGATCCGCGCGTTTTTGTTGGCAAGCGCCACCACCGCCACATTGGGGTGGCGTCGCGCCATCACGCCTGCCAGCCAACTGCCCGCGTACTGAACCTTGTGCTCTGCAACATGCAACACGGCTCGCGCACCGTGGACGAGCAGGGTGCGCAGATAGCTGTCGCCTCGCTTGCTGATCCCCAGCAGGGTCTGCTTGCCTCAGCTGGAGTACTGCCGTGGCACTAACCCCAGCCATGCGGCCAATTGCCTGCCATTCTTGAAATTTCTCGCATCGCCGATGGTGGCCACCAGTGCGCTGGCGGTGAGCGGGCCGATACCCGGTACCTTCGCCAGTTTCTGGCTGGCAGGACTCCCCAGGTACCAACTCCGCAGTTGGACCTCCAATTCTTTCACCTGCTTGTCGAGCGCCTTGAAGTGAGCCCCCAGGCGTTCGAGCAACTGGCGAAACGTCCCCGGCAGGCCGTTCTCGCTCTCCTCCAGGATGTTGGGCAGGCGCTGGCTGATGCGCGCAATGCCTTTGGGAATGATGATGCCGAATTTAGCCAGAAGGCCTCGGATTTGGTTAGCCTGTGCGGTCCTGGGCTTGACGAAACCTTGGCGGGCACGATGCAACGCCAGGACAGCCTGCTGCTCGCTATTCTTGATCGGCACAAAGCGCATGTTAGGTCGGCTCACCGCCTCACAAATAGCCTCGGCATCCGCCGCGTCATTTTTGTTGGTTTTGACGTAGGGTTTAACGAACTGCGGCACCATTAGTAGCTTCACGGTATGCCCCAGCTCCTGCAGTTTGTTGGCCCAGTAGTTGGCGCTACCGCAGGCCTCCATGCCGATCAGGCAGGTGGACAGATTAGAGAAGAAGGGTATCACCTGGTCCCGCTTCAACAGCCTCTTGAGGACCGCCTTGCCGTGTTCATCCACGCCATGCACTTGGAAAACAGGCTTTGCCAGGTCAATACCGATAGTCATAACCGTCATGGCGGTCGCCTCTCTCATCAGTGGGAATACTCATTCGCCACTTTGGCACTTCAGATGCCGTTTTGGGGAGGGGCGACCATCCCATTAACACCCATCATCGTAACAATCGGGACTGTCCGTGAAAATCAGGGTACCTTATTGAGAACAGTCTGCATGGGAACTCAAAAAACTGGGAAAACATTTTCAAAATATTCACGTTATCGCCCAAGCGTGGCGATAGATCAGATAATAGCTCAGTCGTGGTTGTTGCTGTTCAGTTGTTGCTCCTTGCGACGAAACTCGCTTGGAGGCATACCAATTGCCCGATTAAAATCGCGGGAAAAATGTAGCGGATCATTATATCCCACCTTCAAGGCGATAAGACTAATCGTATCGTCAGTTTCCACCAGCAAACGCCGTGCCTGAGAAAGTCGATAATTTTTAAGCCATTTCAGCGGGCTTTGATTAAATGTTTCTTGAAATAATCTAAAAAGTTGTGACTTACTTACGTTGCAATACTGCATAAATTTTTCAATATCCCAGTCATCATTGTAATGACTATGGATCTGATATATCAGCCGCCCTAGTCCACGATGGGTAATCGCAAGCGATTTAGTCGTTTCGAAACTGCGATTCTCCAGCAGGGTATAAATAAGCTGGGAACAGAGCACATCACAATGAGCATCCGCCACAAGAGTGTTATTCTGCATTAAATCAAACATGCTGTGATAAATTTCAGCGACAATTTCTGGTGTCGAGAATTCGAAAACTGGATGTTGAGGAACATCAAGGATCTGCATTATATTGTTGAGTTTAGTACCATCAATGCGCAACCATAAAATTTCCCATGGCTCATTTCTATCCGGAAAATGCTCATGAGGCCAACGGACGGGCAACCAAGCAAGAGTGCCCGTTTTTACCTCATGGACCTTATTATCTAGGCGGATAAATCCACTCCCGTTAAGACAAAAAATGAGTTCATGTCCTACAACAGACTGCCGATGTACATGAAAATTATTGGCTGTACGAATATGACCCGCACGAAGTACCCGGTAGTTCATCAGTGCAGAAAACTCATCCGACTCCCGATACCAGTTCGCCACAATCTGCGTTTTTTGTATTTGTGTTTCCATACGAGCTTCACTCGATGTTGATGAGGCATTGTTGAGTGTGTAAAAACTTACAAAGACTGTTTTTACATCAAAAATCAGGCTCTATCGCCATGTTCGACCTTATTTCCAGGGACGCTACCAAATTTCAGGTAGATCTCTCTCACTGATTTATCATCAGGTCCACTCGGACCAGATTGGCCAAGGCAAATAACATCGCCAACTGATGGTCGTTTTTCAGCAACCCTTTATATCGGGCTTTCACAAAGCAAAACTGACAATTGATGATACGGAAGGGGTGCTTCACCTTGGCGCGGAGGCAGGCCTTGAGCTTCTCGAACTGGATGATAGCCTTGTTCCTGCGGGGATGCTTGCCCAGCAGCTCGGCGACAAGCCAGTCGGCCTTCACCCCGGCCAGCTCTTCGCGCTTCTCTGCACAGCGGTAACCAGCATTGGCCACGACTAACTGCTCCTGTTGCCCAGCTGGTTGAGGACATGCTCATTGGCGGCCGTGGTAACCAGGCTGTGCGTTAGACCACTTGAGACATCAGGGTTTCATGCCACTGGTCTGATCGTCTGTTTGTTTTTGGTCGAACACGGTGCCTCGATAATGGTAGCATCGACCAGCGAGCCCTGGATCATCAAGACGCGCACCTCTGATAACCATTGGTTGATGCGCTCTCGAATAGCTGACGGGCCAGCGGTCAGCCGGTGGCGAAAGTTCATGATGGTGGTGCGGTCAGGGATGGCCTGGTTGAGTGAGAATCTCGCCAACAGTTGGATGGAGGTTACATCATAGGGGGCATCCTCCATGGCACCGTTACTGAGTTTGTACCACTGCTGGATGTGAGTCTCCTGTGGGTAAGGGCGACAACCATTGCCGACCTTGGGGTAGACGGGATCAATGACGTCGAGCATCCTCTGCCAAGGGAGTTGTTGCGCCATGCGTGACAGGAAAATCGCTTTTCGAGTCTGGCGGTGTTTGCCGTTGAAATCGCAGTCAGCAGGGGTCAACTGATGACTCACGTCGAACCTCACCCCTGATACCAAGATGGCCTGATGATTTCACATTAGGGATTATTTCGCAGCTTTCTTAACTAAATTCTGGCTAATTATTGAACCGGGTCACAAAATTATTGACATGGAAATTTTGTCCATGTCCCAGGGAATTCTACCCATAACGCTTTACGCCGCACTTGTCTAAAGTAATGCCATACCCCACGCACAGTGTTGTGCGTTACTTAGCAAGCAGGAGTAAAAGTAAGTGATTGATTTCAACGATCCCCGTCAGGTTGCGAAGGCAATTCAGTTCACCAACGTAAGTCCCGAATTGACTCGTGAAGGACTGATTAAGCATCTAAATATGTGCTTGGAATATCAATTCGATGCCGCCATGATCGCTCCTTGCTGG
>NZ_DATERI010000210.1:0-2697 GCF_035271705.1 Buttiauxella sp. | reverse complement strand
GGGCTTAAGCATGGCGTTGAGCAGAACGCGCGCCACTCACGTGAGGCATCACTTCTTTCATCAGCTCGATAAATTTGCGCAGACGTGCCGGGTAATAGCTCGCGTATGGATAAAGCAGATAAACGGGTAACGGTGCGGCCTGCCAGTCGGGCAATACGTGCTGCAACGTTCCTTGTTCCAGGTCCTCTTGTACCACCCAGGAAGAAACCATCCCTACTCCCACTCCGCTGATGGCGGCATTGCGCACCGCGTACAGGCTGTCGGAACTCAGTCTTGGCGCGATGTCGAAGCGTGCCAGTTCGCCACTATGAATATGATTTAACGTCACTTCATTGCGATAGAAACTGCTCAAAGCAACCCACGGGAGTTTTGCTAAATCCTCGGCTTCCTTCACCGGAACCTGGCTTGCGAGCAACGACGGCGCAGCAACCACAATGCGCGGCACTTCGGCCAGAAGTATCGCCACCACTGAAGGGTCAGTAATCGCACCGACGTGAATCGCGCAATCAATGCCTTCAGGAATAAAATCAGGCGAACGATCGTTAAGCACCCACTCAATATTGATATGCGGGTGGCGTTGCAAGTAACCAGCAAGCGGCTTGATAAGCTGATCTTGGCCGAACGCATGTGGCGCGCGAACACGCAACACACCAACCGGATCGTCACGCACACCGCTGACTTCATCTTCCAGAATCTGCCAGTTTTCAATCAGCCTGCGCGCATGCTGATAACAACGTTCGCCGTCGTCGGTGAGTTTCATGCTATGTGTGGTTCGCTGAATCAGCTTCACGCCTAGCATTTGCTCGAGGTTTTGCAAGCGGCGGCTAATAGTCGGCTGGGTGGTTTCCAGTTGCACGGCAGCCGCTGAAAGACTGCCGCTCTCAACGATACGCACGAAGGTTTGCAATATGGCTATACGGTCGCCAGCAGGATTAAAGTTTTTGTTCATACGCAAAGTGTATAACAGTTTTACCCCGCCAGGGGCTACAGCTTGAAGCCAATAACGATAAAAATGGCCGCACTTTCCCGTTCATAAGCACTTACAGGAGCGCGTCATGAGCCAGCTTTCCTCAGCAACATTCGCCACCAGCAGCATGCTATCAGGTAAAATTGTTTTTCTACTTGCTCTCGGAGCGGGTCTGAGCGTGGCATCAATATATTACAGCCAGCCAATGCTCGGCATTATCAGCAGCACCTTTCATGCACGTGTTGGGGATGTTGGCCTGGTGCCGACACTGACGCAAATCGGTTATGCGCTTGGCATTCTTTTCCTTGCTCCACTGGGCGACCGCTTTGATCGCCGCCGCATCATTCTGGTGAAAGGCACCCTGCTTTCGCTCACGTTGCTATTGTGTGGATTTGCCTCTTCCTGGCATGTGTTGTTACTCAGCAGCCTGGCAATTGGGTTAGTGGCGACCGTAGCGCAGGATATTATTCCCGCCGCCGCAACGCTGGCTTGCGAAAACCGCCGGGGGAAAACAGTCGGCATGGTGATGACCGGGCTACTGGCGGGCATTCTGCTTTCTCGCGTGTTTAGCGGCGTTGTGGCGCAATGGTTGGGTTGGCGCAGCGTGTACGCGATTGCTGCGGCAGGAGTATGGATTGTGACGCTTACCCTCTGGTACGTGCTGCCCGCTTTTAAGCCAGAAACAACGCTGCGCTACCCGGCACTGTTACGCTCGCTGGGAAAATTGTGGATGGAATACTCGGCTCTGCGTCGTGCCTCTCTGGCGCAAGGGTTACTGTCGATTGCCTTCAGCGCTTTCTGGTCAACGCTGGCGATTATGCTCGCTGACCGCTTCCATCTTGGCAGTGCTGTGGCCGGGGCTTTTGGCCTGGCGGGAGCGGCTGGAGCGCTTGCCGCCCCGTTGGCTGGGTCTATTGCTGACCGTCGCGGCCCGAATTTCGTTACAAAAGTCGCCTCAGCGTTAGTCGTTATCTCGTTCGCTTTCATGTTTGTGATGCCGCTGCTGCCTGTTTATGCACAGCTGGCGGTTATTGCCATCAGCGCGATTGGTTTTGACCTCGGTATTCAGGCTTCTCTGGTGGCGCATCAAACCATCATTTATGCGCTGAACCCGGCAGCGCGAAGTCGCCTGAACGCCATCATGTTTACGGTAGTGTTTATCGGCATGGCGCTGGGGGCATCTCTTGGTAGCAAGGCACTTGAAACTTTCGGTTGGACAGGCATGGTAGTGCTGGCAACGGTTGCGGCCACTGGCGGTTTACTGATTCGTTTAACCACTCGATCAGGTAAATAAATAGGGTGAATGGTTGCCGCACTCGGGCAGCCATTCACATTTATTCATTCCATTGATTAGTACAAACCATTGTCAGTCATGTCCTATGTAATGCAAACCCGTGAAATTTCTGTTTACTACTGCGTGAAATCTGAGCTGTTGAAATACCGTCTACCCCCCCAAAAAAAATTCACACAGAGATCTATATAAAGTTAGGAAGCGTTTTTCATCGGCGATTGAATATTGATGAGGCAATAAATTTGCCTATTTGCGCAATACGATTAATACCACTTGATAGTGAGTGACTCTTGGCTTTTTTATGTCACCCCCTCGGTAAAAACTAACTTTAAGCTAAATTGAAGTGTAAAGAAGTGAAAATACCCTGCATTTTTCTGGGTAATGGGAATTTTTCTTGTTTGAACACCCTTGAAAAATCATACAAATTCAAGTCTTAACA
>NZ_DATERI010000209.1:0-14258 GCF_035271705.1 Buttiauxella sp. | reverse complement strand
CGGAAGGGGGTGCCGCCAAGTAAATCAGTTAAAAACACCAGCCCTTCACTTTCATCTAACGCTTCAATTGCTGCTTCAAACTGAGTGGTGAGCAGGGCGGTGGAAGAGGTTTCAGGAAAATCGATGGCGATAAATTGCTCTTGTTCTCCAAGAATTTGCTTCATTGCTTTTTCAAGACCGGTGGCAAAGCCACCGTGACCGCTAAGAATAATGCTTAACATATTGTTTTATCTCGCTTACAGGGATTCACTTACAGGAAGTGGGCAAACTTCCCGACAACACCCAACACAACCGTGATACCAATAAGGCGCAAAGGGCTCCAGCCACGGCGCACCAGCGCGTACATGCACAGCGTATAAATCAGGGGTAAAAATGCTGGCATCAGCTTATCGATGACGTCAGTTTGCAGCTTCACTACCGCATCACCAGCTGTGATTTCCAACGTAGTGGCCAGGCGAACATAAGTTGCAACCAGCGCACCAATCACCGTCATCCCAACAATAGACGCGGCATGACCTACTTTGCGGGTGTTGGCTTTGATAAGCGGGATAGCTGCCACACCCATGCGGTAAGCGTAATGAGCCAGACCGAAACGCAAGCCGAGGTGAACGACGTTAAACAATACGATAAAGATCACCGCACCGAGTATTGAGCCCTGTAAGGCAAGACTCGCCCCGATACCGCCGCAGATAGGCAACAAGGTCAGCCAGAACATGGCATCGCCAATTCCCCCCAGCGGTGCACCCACGGCAATTTTCGTGCTCTGGATGCTGTTAACGTCCTGCTTGGAACGTTCCATCGCGAGAATAATGCCGATGACAAAGGTCACAAGGAAAGGGTGGGTATTGAAGAACCCCATGTGACCTTTCATGGCACGCGCCAGATCGTTTTTGTTGGTATGGATTTTTTTGAGCGCGGGCAGTAGACCGTATAGCCAACCGGACCCCTGCATACGTTCATAGTTGAATGAGGCCTGCAGTAACATGGATCGCCATGCCACGCGATTGATGTCTTTTCTGGTTAACTCTGCACCGATGCTCTGGTCTTCATAGATGTTGTCGTTGCCGTTAGTCAGGGAGGTTTCCGTAACGTCTGTATCTGGCAAAGTCTGGATATTAGATGCCATCTTCAAATTCCTCTTTCTGAGCGCTGGAAGGTTGCTGTGGAGCCGGGTCTTTGCGTAAGAAATCAATCAGCGCCATTGCTAATGCGGCAGCGGCAATCGCCAATACCGGCAGTTTTAGCCAGGCAGCAGCCACAAAACCGAGAATGAAATAGGGGATATAAATGTTTTTCATCATGATTTTCAGCAGCACGGCAAATCCGATTGCTGGCATGATGCCGCCTGCCACACCCAGGCCGTCAATTAAACGGGTGGGTAAAACATCGATCGCGGTTTTGGCATGTTCCGCACCAAAATAGATGGGCAAAAACGCGCACAGAAAATAGAACGTACCGAGGGCCAGAAGGGCCAGATAGTTAATGCGTTCAATGCCATCCGTATCAGCTTGTGCCGCCATTTGGTCGCAACGTGCCATCACACCTGACATGATGGAGAACAGGAAAGTAATCCCCATTTGCACTGCGACGGCAAACGGCACTGCGACGCCGACCGCAACTTCAGGTTTCACACCCGTGGTAATCGCAAAGGTGGTACCGACGATGGTGCCGATAATCACGTTTGGTGGCTGTGCGCCTGCAAGTGGCGCAAGCCCCATCCAGACCAGCTCCAGCGTACCGCCACACAAAATACCGGTATGAAGATCCCCAAGAATTAAACCCACCAACGGCCCCAATACAACAGGACGGTGCATGTGCGTCAGGCCGTTGAACATATCCAGTCCGGCAATAAAGGCCAGAATACCTAACGCTAATGCCTGTAATAAGCTAATTTCCATAGAAAATACCTCAGAGGAGTTTGTAGAGATCCTGAGCGGATTCCGTCGGCACACCCTGAACAAAACATTCCACTCCGGCCTTTTGCAGGCCATTAAAAGCAGCAATATCCTGGTCATCTACAGAGACGGTTTTCGCTATCTGTTGTTTGCCTTCTGCGTAGTGCATGTTGCCGACGTTAATGCGCGTCACGGGCACATCACCTTTTACTAAGGTCAGGAAATCAATGGGGTTTTTACACACCAGCAGGATTTTTTGGCGGTCAGCTGCACGATGAATATTGTCGATAACTTTTTGCAGCGACCAGAACCGAACCGAGATCCCTTCAGCCAGAACCATTTCCATCAGATTTTGCTGCACCGGATCTTCAGCCACTTCATCGTTAGCAACGAGGACGAGATTTGCTCCGGCAAAACCGACCCATTGAACGCCTACCTGGCCGTGGATCAATCGCTCATCAATGCGGCTTAATACAATGTTTGGCATGTTTTTTTCCTCTTCTTATCATTGTGTTAATGGGATGGCTGTGTGCCCAGACAAGCGGCATGGTACTGGCGTAAAACATCCTGGATATGATCGATGATGAGCTCATGCGGCGTTGCCGGAATTTTCCCTTCACGGACCTTAGCGTATTGAATTGGCAGATACTGACTGATCAATGGCAAAGGAATAGATTCATCAGCCAAATTGGTGACAAGTTTCGAATACGCCTCATCGATGTCCTGATCAGGCCAGTAGTAACGAATACGGTCGGAATAGCTGTAGCCACGTGCCAGCCGGCGGTCACTGCCATTACCGTGATAATGGTGTTTCCAGTTTTCAGGGTGTTCGAGCATCACGCTTTCAAGCACTTCCCGCAGCCCCGAGCATTTATGGGCCGGACGTAATTCGTGCTCGATGGCGGCAAGTGAAAACAGGGCTTCACGCAAGGCAAAAGTCAGTGCCGGGCCGACTTTCAGAATCGCAAAGTGGTGCTGCACTAACTGCTGCAAAGCCTGGGGCGTCTGGTAATCGGTGGAGTGCGCTTCAAATACCATGGTGTCGAACGCTTCAATCATCTGGCTTAAGTACATTGATTTCTCAGGTTGATAATCAATGACTTGGGTGTGGTCAAATTCAACGCCAGGTTGGACAACGAGCCCAATGATTCGCGGCCACAGGTCGCTTAGACCCTGCAGTTCAAACGCATGACGATGGGCTTCAAGCGTGGCTTTTGCTGCTTGTGGCGTGGTAACGGCTAACTCTGCCAGGGTTTCGTGCGCGCCACCGGGAACCGGTACTTCGGTGCCGATGACATAGACCAAATCGGACGTGCCAAACTTCTCAATGCAGGTTTGCTCTGCAATTTTCGCCAGTCTTGCCGCTCGCATGGCGACGATAACATCGGTTAAAGGGACGGGATCGTCAGTGCAGGACATGCTGCAATCCAGGTGGATTTTTTTGAAGCCCGCAGCCACATAGCAGCGAATTAACTCATCAGCATTTTGCATCGCTTCTTCGGCGGGCAGTGCCTGCCAACGGTTCGGGCCAAGGTGGTCGCCTCCCAGAATGAGTTTCTCGTGCGGGAAGTGGTGTTGGTCAGCCATTTGTTCGACAAAGCCGCGAAAGTCTTGCGGAGTCATGCCGGTATAGCCACCATTCTGATCAACCTGGTTGGAGGTCGCTTCAATTAATAGCAGTGATTTTGCTTCACGGCTTTGACGTATTGCCGCTTCCAGAACCAACGGGTGGGCAGAACAAACGGCAAAAATGCCACATCGTGAATCCTGTTTATGGTCGGCCACAAACGCGGTTAAATGTTTCACTTTCCTCTCCGTGTTGATTTGCCTTTCGATTTGTTTCATTTGATAGTGGTTCATGGTGCGATAAAAACAAAACGAAAGATAATAGAATTGCGATCTGTTTCGCAAAAGAAACATAATGAAAGTCTATTTGACAGGCTGAAAACGAATGAAGCACGCGATGTAAAGGCTTGCTTTCCGCGAAAAGAAAGGTGTTAATAGACGAAGTGAAATGAAACGAAAGGTTTGATGAAGGGATCTATTATGAGCAATACCGACGCAGCAACGGACAAGCGTGTAACAGGTACAAGTGAAAGACGTGAGCAAATTATCCAACGTCTTCGCCAGCAAGGAAGCGTTCAGGTTAATGATCTCTCATCATTTTTTGGAGTTTCCACGGTCACGATCCGCAACGATCTGGCTTTCCTCGAAAAGCAGGGCGTCGCGGTGCGCGCTTATGGTGGAGCCTTAGTTTGTGATTCAGGTACCTCGGCAGTTGAACCGACCGTGGAAGATAAAAGCTCGCTCAATACCTCATTGAAACGCAGCATTGCACGTGTTGCTGCCAACCTTATTAAGCCTGGCCACCGGGTTATTCTGGACTCCGGCACTACCACTTATGAAATTGCGCGCCTGATGCGTCAGCATAAAGAGGTGATTGCCATGACCAACGGCATGAATGTGGCGAACGCATTGCTTGAAGCAGAAGGGGTGGAAGTGCTTATGACCGGTGGGCATTTACGCCGTCAGTCCCTGTCATTCTATGGCGATCAAGCCGATCAATCACTGCAGAATTACCATTTCGATATGCTGTTCCTTGGTGTCGATGCCATCAATTTGGAGCGAGGAGTCAGCACCCATAATGAAGATGAAGCACGTCTGAACCGCCGGATGTGCGAAGTGGCTGAACGGGTTATTGTCGTCACCGACTCCACGAAATTTAACCGCTCCAGCCTGCATAAAATCATCGATACCCAACGGATCCATATGGTGATAACCGATGCGGGGATTCCTGAAGAGAGCCTGAATGGGCTGCGTAAAGTTGGCATTGAAGTAGTTTTGGTGGCCGAATAGAAATTGTCATGTTCATTTTATGCAGGAGGCTGCCTCATGTCTGGTTACCAACCGCCTTTTAGCACCACTCCATCAATTATTAATCGAGTGGTCGAGATTGGTGAATTGTTAGGTCGCTGGGCCGCCCATGCTGAACAAGTATCACCGATGCTACGGAAAGAAAACCGTATTCGTACCATCCAGGCGTCGCTTGCAATTGAACATAATAGTCTTTCAACGGAACAAGTTTCCGCCATCATGGACGGTAAACGCGTGTTGGCTCCAGCCAGAGATATTCAGGAAGTCCGTAACGCCATTCTTGCTTATGAGGCAATGTCTTCCTGGAAAAGTGGGCGTGTTCAGAACTTGCTGGCGGCGCAACGGGTTTTAATGAATGGTCTTGTAGATGCACCCGGACAATTCAGAACCGGAAATGTTGGGGTCTACAGGGATAAACAGTTAATCCATATGGCTCCACCTGCTAACCAGGTTTCACGCTTAATGGCTGATTTGCTTGGCTGGTTGCACAAAACAGACGTTCATCCTCTGATTGCGAGTTCCATTTTTCACTATGAATTTGAGTTCATTCATCCTTTTGCTGACGGGAATGGGCGAATGGGGCGATTATGGCAAACGCTTATTCTTAGCGAGTGGCGTGAAGAGCTGGCATGGCTGCCAGTGGAAACCATCATTCATAATCAACAGAAAAGCTATTACCAGGTATTAGGTGAATGTGATAGTGCAAGTGATTGCACTCTCTTTATCGATTTCATGCTTGAGAAATTAATTGAGGGTCTGAGTGAAGGCATTGCCACTCAGCAAAGTAGAACAGCCAAAATGGCGGGAGAAGTGGCGGTAGAAATGGCGGGAGAAATAAATGCCAACGAATACCAACTTCTTACAGTCTTAGCTGGTAAACCTCATGCAACCGTTACAGAACTGATCGAAATGCTTGGCAGAAGTCGCAGGACGATTGAAAGGAATATCAAATCGCTCCAGGCGAAAGGAAAACTCCAGCGCGTAGGAGCGACAAAGAAAGGCTTCTGGCTGGTGATATAAAAAGGTGTGGCGCAAACTACACCTGCCAGGACTTATTTTACCCTGCCGCTAATTTATCACCGCGCAATCGGCTCACACTCAACACAATAGCTAAAACCGTCGCAATGACTGCCATCCACAAGCTGATATGCACGGCGCTGTTCTGCGCATAAATCGACATGAAAACACCGACAAACGCCGCGCCCAGGCACTGTCCGAAGGTGCGCATGATGGCCAGCACACCGGAGGCATATCCGCTGTTTTCACGCGAGGCATTAGACAACATCTCTTTATTATTCGGGCTTTGAAAGCAGCCAAAACCTATCCCGCAGATCAAACTACGCAGGCAAATGTCCCATGCTGCTGCGTGTTCCGGGAGCATCGCTAACAGCGCCAGACCCACGGCGAAGATACACAACCCCACTGTCGAGATTATCGCGGCGCAATAACGATCGGCGAGGCGCCCGGCATAAGGGGCTACCAGAATAATCCCGATGGGCCACGGCGTGAAAAGCAGGGCAGAAACCAATGCGCTGTAACCGTAAACGCTTTGGAACAGGAAGGGTAGCGCGATGAAAGTAATCCCCTGGCTGACAAAAGAGGCCAGCGAGGTCAACGCTGCCAGTGAAAAGCGTGAAGAAGAAAAGATGTCGAGTGGCAGCAGGGGTTTTGCTGCACGCCGCTGAACCCAGACAAACGCAAAGCCAGTGACAATGGCGACTCCGGCATAAACCATCGCTATTTTCAGGTCGCCGTCACCGCTATGCGTAAAGGCATCGGCCGCCATAACCAGCGCACCTAATGTGGCGGCCGATAAAAGTGCACCGGCAAAATCGAACGGCTCGCGTTTTAACGCCGAATTATGGGGAACAACGCGCACGGTGAGAATCAGAGCCATAATCCCCAATGGAATATTAATCGCAAACAACCATTGCCAGCTCATTGCCGAAAGAATGGCTCCGCCCAAAATCGGTGCGATGGCTGTGCTTGTGCCAATCAGCAATGCGTTCAGGCCGAGGATACGCCCGAGTAGACGGTTTGGGAAAACCGAACGCAGAATTGCCGGGCCGATGCTTAATGTCGCAGCCCCCCCAACACCCTGTAATACCCGCATAATAATGAGCATTTCCAGTGATGACGACAGCGCACAACCTACAGAAGCCAGGGTGAAAACGCTGAGGCCGAAGGTGAAAACCGAGCGGAACCCAAGACGGCTTGAAAGTGCGGCAAAGATCGCAAGTGTCATCGCTGCAGATAACAGGTAACCGTTCGCAACCCAGACAGTAGTGGCAACTGATGCGTTTAAAGAGTGTGCGATTTGCGGTAGCGCGATGTTGATCATTGAGCCATCGAAAACGACCATTGCCACCATGGTCATCACTGCAATCATCGCTAAGCCACGCTCGCGTCCTGGTAGTCCTTCATCGCCGGGTCTATCGGTAAATAACGCCATCTGTTAAAGCTCTCTTTCGCGGAGGTGCCAGAAATATAGCTGCGCAAATGATATGGCGGAAGGCGCAGCATTTGCATTAATTAACTGCATCAAACGCCGAGGAAATCCGTGAGCGTACGCGAAATGCTGTTTTTGACGCGCATCTGATTGCCGCCGTGGTGGCTGTTGCCCCTTTTGTGCAACTGCGATTTATGCCAAAAGCTGAGAAAACGGCTAAGTATTTGCGCGAAGGTTTGATTGATCTTGAAGTGGGTGTTGTCGGGGAGATGGGGACAGAAATACGCTTAACGGCGCTTTATCGCGACAAGTTTGTCGGTGTGGTCAGGAAAGGACATCTTCTGGAGCAGGATAGGGAAATTACCGCTGCGAAGTATACCCAGTTGCAGAATGGCGACCAGGCCGTAAGACCCCGGCAGCATAGTAAACTATGTGACCGGGGCGCACGGGTGCAGTCAACGCATCTGCAGCTTGATGTATGAAGGGTATCAGGTCACTGGAGCCGGGTTAAACACCGCCAGAGCATTGTGCAGACCCCACTGATCGGAGAAGGTTTTCTTGTGTCCACTCGCAACATCAAGAATAAATTTGAACAACTCCCAGCCTACATCATCAATGGTCGCCTCACCGGTGGCAATGGTGCCCGCGTTGATGTCCATTAAATCGTACCAGCGGTTTGCCAGCGCGGTGCGGGTTGCCATTTTAATGACGGGAACTGCCAGTAAACCGTATGGTGTGCCGCGACCGGTGGTGAACACTTGTACTGTAATACCGGATGCCACCTGTTGCGTACCGCAGACAAAATCACTGGCTGGTGTTGCCGCGAAAATCAGACCGCGTTTGGTTGGGCGCTGCCCTGGGGAAAGTACTTCAACAATCGCGCTTTGACCCGATTTGGCAATGGAACCGAGCGCTTTTTCCACTACGTTTGCCAGGCCACCTTTTTTGTTGCCTGGGGATGGGTTGGCGCTGCGGTCGGTTTTACCCATATCAAGATACTTGTCGTACCAATCCATCTCTTCGAGCAGGCGCTTGCCCACTTCTTCGTTGATGGCGCGTGGGGTTAACAAGTGGATGGCGTCGCGTACTTCGGTGACTTCAGAGAACATTACGGTAGCGCCACAGCGCACCAGCAGGTCAGAGGCATAACCTACCGCTGGGTTTGCGGTCACGCCTGAGAATGCATCGCTGCCGCCACACTGCATACCCACAACCAGGTCTGACGCCGGGCAGGTTTCACGCTGACGCTTGTTCAAATTCACCAGATGACGCTCGGCGACAGTCAGGATGTCATCGACCATCGATTTAAAACCGACGTGATGTTCGTCTTGCAGGCGCACAATGCTGGCATCGCCAACATTGATGGACTGCACGTCGTCAGTGCCTTCCAGCAGGCGCTCAGGTTGCAACTTCTCACAGCCCAGGCCAATCACCATAATTTCGCCGCCAAAGTTCGGGTTCAGAGAAATATTATGGATGGTACGAATTGGGATAACAGCGGCAGGGGCGTTGATCGCCACGCCACAGCCGTAAAGGTGATTTAAACCTACCACGCCGTCAACGTTCGGGTAGCGTGGCAGCAAATCACGTTCAATAATTTTGATGACATAATCCACCACACCGGCGACGCAATGTACGCTGGTGGTGATGCCAAGCAGGTTTTTGGTGCCGACGCTGCCGTCTGCGTTGCGGTAACCTTCAAAAGTGTAGCCTTCCAGTGGTGGCAATGGCTCTGGCACTTTGGTGGCTAATGGCAGGGTATGGAGCGGTGGAGCTGTTGGCAGCTCAACTAATGACTCGTCAATCCAGCTGCCGCGCGGAATATCACGCACTGCATAACCAATCACTTCGCCATAACGGATAATCTCACCGTGGGCAGGAATATCCACCAGCGCAGCTTTGTGCCCCTGTGGGATATGTTCGATAAGTTCCAGTCCATCCGGGAAACGCGTACCAGCTTTCAGGCCATCGTCATTAACAATAATAGCGACATTATCTGTCTCATGGACTTTTATATAAAAGGCACCAGGTGCTTGTTGTTTAATTTCTATATTTGACATTGTCACTATTCTCCAGATGTTACCTGAACGTAATAAAATAATTTTCTAATTGTGAGTTAATCACAAGCTAAATAAAGGATGTCAGGCTACGTGAAATAAAAATGTGATGCAGATCACTTTATATTATGAGGCTTTGTTCACAGCCAGGGGTAATCGATAGAATTGTGCAATACCCCCCACAAACATATGCATAAGTATAACTATTTGGATTTTTAAGTGTCATTTGTTGTGCATATGCCTAATGTCCATTTGTTCTATGCTGACTATACTGTGTTGCGAATGACAAACACCAGGTTAATTTTTGTTAGCGATATTATCCCGGGAATATATCCAGAAATATCGCCATTAAATAATAATAGATCCTTGAACTTAAGTACCCTCCAAAGAGGATGTGGAAATGATTTTAGATACAGCAGTTGAGTCAAAAAAGGGTAAGAATACCCGATACTTAATATTATTGATTATCTTTATTGTGACGACGATTAACTATGCAGATCGCGCCACACTATCTATTGCGGGTACTGAAGTTGCTAAAGAATTGCAACTCAGTGCAATCTCAATGGGTTATATTTTCTCTGCATTTGGCTGGGCTTACCTGCTGATGCAAATCCCTGGCGGCTGGTTACTTGACCGCTACGGTTCGAAAAAAGTTTACACCTACAGCTTGTTCTTCTGGTCGCTGTTTACCTTCATGCAGGGCTTTGTTGACATGGTGCCGCTGGCTTATGCGGGTATTTCCATGTTCCTCATGCGCTTTATGCTCGGTTTCTCTGAAGCGCCTTCTTTCCCGGCAAACGCCCGTATTGTTGCAGCCTGGTTCCCAACCAAGGAACGCGGTACCGCTTCAGCGATTTTTAACTCCGCACAATATTTCTCGCTGGCACTTTTCTCACCATTGCTCGGTTGGTTGACCTTCGCATGGGGCTGGGAACATGTGTTTACCGTGATGGGTGGGATCGGTTTTGTACTGACCTTCCTGTGGGTGAAGTTAATCCATAACCCAACTGACCACCCGCGTATGTCAAAAGAGGAACTGGATTACATCACCAAAGGTGGCGCGGTCGTTGATATGGACCACAAAAAACCAGGTGTTGTGGTTCAGGGTCCAAAACTGCATTACATCAAACAGTTACTGACTAACCGTATGATGCTGGGTGTGTTCTTTGGCCAGTACTTCATTAACACCATTACCTGGTTCTTCCTGACGTGGTTCCCGATTTACCTGGTGCAAGATAAAGGTATGTCGATTCTGAAAGTAGGGATGGTTGCTTCAATCCCGGCACTGTGTGGTTTTGCCGGTGGCGTATTGGGTGGCGTATTCTCAGATTCGTTAATCAAACGCGGTTACTCACTGACTGTTGCTCGTAAGATACCGATTGTTCTCGGGATGTTGCTCGCTTCAACCATTATTCTTTGTAACTACACCGACAGCACTGCCCTGGTCATTGCACTGATGGCATTCGCATTCTTCGGTAAAGGTTTTGGTGCTCTGGGTTGGCCGGTTATTGCCGACACCGCACCAAAAGAGATGGTTGGCCTGTGTGGCGCGGTATTCAACGTGTTCGGTAACGTGGCTTCTATCGTGACCCCACTGGTGATTGGCTACCTGGTTTCTGAACTTCACTCCTTCAATGCGGCGCTGATCTTCGTTGGCTGCTCGGCACTGATGGCTATGTTCTGTTACCTGTTCGTAGTCGGCGATATTAAACGTATGGAATTGAAGAAGTAATTAACTCAACAGATACCTGGATAAATAAGGGCAACAGATGAATACCAACGTTTTCCCAAATAAATTCAAAGCGGCTTTGGCAGCACACCAGACTCAAATTGGTTGCTGGTCTGCGCTGGCAAATCCTATCAGCACCGAAGTGCTGGGTCTGGCTGGGTTCGACTGGATTGTGCTGGATGGCGAACATGCGCCAAACGATATCACCACTTTTGTTCCGCAACTGATGGCACTGACCGGTAGCCACAGTGCTCCGGTGGTCCGCGCACCGACTAATGATCCTGTCATTATCAAACGTCTGCTGGATATCGGTTTTTATAACTTCCTGATTCCGTTTGTTGAAACTCTGGAAGACGCGGAGCTGGCGGTTTCTTCAACCCGCTACCCACCAGAAGGTATCCGTGGTGTGTCTGTTTCACACCGCAGCAATGGCTACGGCACCGTGGTGGATTACTTCAAGAATGTGAATCAGAACATCACTATCCTGGCGCAAATCGAAAGCCAGCAAGGCATTGATAACATTGATGCGATTGCGGCAACTGATGGTGTGGATGGCATTTTTGTCGGCCCAGGTGATTTGTCTGCGGCACTGGGTCACCTCGGTAACCCATCGCACCCAGAAGTACAAAGCGCGATTCAACACATTTTTGCTCGTGCAAAAGCACACGGCAAACCGTCAGGTATCCTGGCACCTGCTGACGCTGATGCGCGTCGCTACCTGGAATTGGGCGCAACGTTTGTTGCTGTGGGCAGTGACTTGGGCGTATTCCGCGCGGCCACTCAGAAACTTTGTGATTCCTTTAAAAAATAACATCCACCCGTAATAACGAGAGAGTAAAGCTATGACACTGAAAGTTGGGTTTATCGGCCTTGGCATCATGGGCAAACCAATGAGTAAAAACCTCATCAAAGCCGGTTATTCACTGGTGGTTGCCGACCGTAATGCTGATGTGATTGCTGAAGTGATCGCCGCAGGTGCAGAAACTGCTGCAACACCAAAAGAGATTGCTGAGCAGTGCGATGTAATTATCACCATGCTGCCTAACTCCCCGCACGTTAAAGAAGTGGCGCTGGGTGCAAACGGTATCATCGAAGGTGCGAAACCTGGCACCGTTGTTATCGATATGAGCTCCATCGCACCGCTGGCGAGCCGTGAGATCAGCGAAGCGCTGAAAGCAAAAGGCATCGACATGCTGGACGCGCCAGTCAGTGGCGGCGAACCAAAAGCTATCGAAGGCACCCTGTCCGTGATGGTTGGTGGCGATAAAGCGATTTTCGACAAGTATTACGATCTGCTGAAATCGATGGCCGGTTCCGTCGTGCACACCGGTGATATCGGTGCGGGCAACGTCACCAAATTGGCAAACCAGGTCATTGTGGCGCTGAACATTGCTGCGATGTCTGAAGCACTGGTTCTGGCAACCAAAGCGGGCGTGAACCCTGAATTGGTATTCCAGGCAATTCGTGGCGGCCTTGCAGGCAGCACCGTTTTGGAAGCGAAAGCACCGATGTTACTGGATCGCAACTTCAAGCCAGGTTTCCGTATCGACCTGCACATTAAAGATCTGGCGAATGCGCTGGATACTTCCCACGGTGTTGGTGCGCAATTGCCACTGACTGCTGCGGTAATGGAAATGATGCAAGCGCTGCGTGCAGACGGCCACGGTAACGATGACCATAGTGCGATTGCGTGCTACTACGAAAAACTGGCGAAAGTAGAAGTCAGTAAATAAAAGAGATGGGCACCTCTCAGGTGCCCGATTTGCTCAGCCTTATTGTTTTGGCATGGACACATTATGAAAATCGTAATCGCACCCGACTCTTATAAAGAAAGCCTCTCAGCGGTGGATGTGGCGCAGGCTATTGAAAAAGGATTCCGCGAAATATTTCCTGATGCGGAATATGTATCGGTCCCGGTTGCAGATGGCGGGGAGGGTACGGTCGATGCCATGATCAGTGCCACGCAGGGCAAGAAAATAACCACCACGGTGACTGGGCCACTGGGTGAGCCGGTAACGGCGTGCTGGGGAATGTCCGGTGATGGTAAAACTGCGTTTATCGAAATGGCCGAAGCCAGTGGTCTGGCGCTGGTACCCATCGAAAAACGTAATCCGTTGATTACGACTTCGCACGGTACTGGGGAGCTGATTTTACGTGCTCTTGATAACGGTGCGCGCAACATCATTATTGGCATCGGTGGCAGTGCAACCAACGACGGCGGCGCCGGCATGGTACAAGCACTGGGTGCAAAACTGCGTGACGCAATGGGCAAAGAAATTAGCCGTGGCGGCGGTAGTTTAATGAGCCTGAATAATATTGATATTTCCGATCTGGATAGCCGATTGGCAGAATGCGTGATTAATGTTGCCTGCGATGTGACTAACCCATTGATTGGCGACAACGGTGCATCGCGCATTTTCGGGCCACAAAAAGGGGCTAATGAAGCGATGATTGTTGAGCTCGACGCGAACCTTGCTCATTACGCCAATGTGATTAAAAAAGATTTACACATCGATGTGAAAAACGCAGCAGGCGCAGGCGCGGCTGGCGGCATGGGGGCAGCATTGATGGCTTTCCTCGGTGCAGAATTACGTAGCGGTGTAGAGATTGTGACAGAAGCTTTGCATCTTGAAGAACATATCCATGATTGCTCGTTGGTCTTGACGGGCGAAGGGCGTATGGACAGCCAGAGTATTCGCGGCAAAGTCCCCGTGGGTGTGGCGGCAGTAGCAAAAAAATACCGTAAACCGGTGATTGGCATTGCGGGCTCGCTGACCAGCGATGTGGCCGTTGTCCATCAATATGGTATCGACGCGGTGTTTAGCGTACTCAACAGTATTGGTACACTGGAAGAAGCGTTGAATAATGCGTTCGAGAATATTTACCGTGCCTCGCGTGACATTGCGGCCACCGTTGAAATTGGTATGCGCACCCAACACTAAGTACGCGTGACAGCGGCGGGGAAACCCTCTATACTTCGCGCCGAAGCTGACCAGACAGTCGCCGCTTCGTCGTCGTCCTTCTTCGGAAGGAGACAGGCGGAGGGGAGGAAAGTCCGGGCTCCATAGGGCAGGGTGCCAGGTAACGCCTGGGGGGGTAACCCACGACCAGTGCAACAGAGAGCAAACCGCCGATGGCCCGCGCAAGCGGGATCAGGTAAGGGTGAAAGGGTGCGGTAAGAGCGCACCGCGCGGCTGGCAACAGTCCGTGGCACGGTAAACTCCACCCGGAGCAAGGCCAAATAGGGGTTCACA
>NZ_DATERI010000208.1:0-33456 GCF_035271705.1 Buttiauxella sp. | reverse complement strand
GTATCACAATTTCAAATCAAATAATTGGCTATTTCTGGCGACTAAAATAGCCTTTAGAAGGTAATCGCTAACTCGAGTTAGCAAAATTGATGTGCTCTTGTTTACTACTGTGTACTGATTAAGTATTCGCATTAACGGTGATGATGGCGCCTTAAAAATTTTCTTCGCCTGATTCACTGTCTGCAGTTTCTGATTATTGAGGAAAGCAGCAATGTCCGAAACATTTTTACAGATGAGCCATATTACAAAACGATTTCCTGGTGTATTAGCGTTGAGTAATGTGAGTTTTACTTTACGCAGAGGCGAAGTTCATGCGCTATTAGGTGAGAATGGGGCGGGGAAATCTACCCTGATGAAAATTTTATCAGGCGTTTATCAGCCCGATGAAGGGGATATTATTTTCGAGGATAAACCTGTCTCGTTTGCAAGCCCACTGAGTGCACAAGAGGCCGGAATTACGATTATTCACCAAGAGTTTAATCTTTTCCCTGAATTAACGGTTGAAGATAATATCTTTATCGGAAGAGAGTTTTGCAAAAAAAATCGTTGGCGGTTGGATGAAAAACAACAGCGGCAGGCTGCTACTGATATTTTGCAAAAATTAAACCTGAATATCTCACCGGACACCCTGGTATCCGATCTTACTGTAGCACAACAGCAAATGGTGGAAATTGCGAAAGCCATTTCAGTCAATGCTAAAATTCTTATTATGGATGAGCCGACAGCTGCGTTGACGGAAACAGAAATAGAGAGCTTGTTTAAGGTGACTCGCTTGCTTAAAGAGCAGGGGACCGGCGTTGTTTATATTTCGCATCGCCTGGAAGAACTGGCGTTGATTGCCGATCGTGCCACCGTCATGCGTGACGGGCAATTTATTGACACCGTTGACTATGATTCAGTAAAAATCAGCGACCTGATTGCTATGATGGTTGGACGTGACCTGGGTAACATTTATCCTCGCCGTCAAGCATCTACCCACCAGGAACCCGTACTGGAAGTCAGTGGCTTGACGCGAAAGGGAGTGCTGCATGACATTGAATTTACTCTCTGTCGTGGGGAAATTTTAGGTTTTGCTGGCTTGATGGGGGCCGGGCGTACCGAGCTGGCGCGGGCTATTTTCGGTGCTGACCCCATCGATGCCGGAAGTATTAAGCTTAACGGTAAAGAAACGGTGATAAAAGATATTCCTGATGCCATAAGACAAGGAATAAGCTATTTAACCGAGGACAGAAAAAAAGAAGGTCTGGCATTAGGTTTGTCAGTTGAACGCAATATCATGTTGGGGAATTACCCTGAATACTCCGATCGCTACGGTATTGTAGACACCAAACGCTGCCAGAAAACGAGTCAGGAACAGGTCAATGCTCTGCGAATTAAAACGCCGCATCTTGAACAAGCTGCATTGAACTTAAGTGGTGGCAATCAGCAGAAAATAATTATTGCCAGATGGGTATGCAAAGATACCGATATTCTTATTTTTGACGAACCCACTCGAGGTATTGATGTTGGCGCGAAACTGGAAATCTATGAATTAATGAATCGCCTGGTGGCAAAAGGGAAATCGATTATTATGATTTCCTCTGAATTACCAGAAGTGCTGGGTATGTGCGACCGCATTTTAGTGATGCGTAATGGCCGTATTACCGGGGAATTAACTTCTGATGATGCCACACAAGAAAAAATCATGCAGTACGCGACGTTAGAGGATTAAATCATGACTATCTCTGTAACCTCTTCAGACAGTAATAATAAGAAAATTAAAATCAATAAAGAACTTTTGATGCGTCTTGCGCCTCTCTTTAGTCTGATTATTTTAGTGATATTTTTCAGCTTCAGCTCGCCATTTTTCTTTAATACAGAAAACATCATGACGATTGCCCTGCAAACGTCGGTGATCGGTATTATGGCCATTGGCGTCACGTTTGTGATTATTACGGCAGGGATTGATCTTTCTCTGGGCTCGGTGGTGGCTTTTTCCGGTGTAGCGGTGGGAATATGCGCAAGCTTTGGGATGCCGCTCCCCATTTGTATTTTGGCAGGCGTGCTGGCCGGAGGCTTGTGCGGTTATGCAAATGCGTTGCTGGTGACCAAGGCGACGATCCCCCCTTTTATCGCGACTCTGGGTCTGATGATGTCCGTCAGGGGGATCAATATGGTCATGACAGACGGGCGCGCGATGTACTTTGCTGATTACCCCTCATTCAAATTGCTGGCACAGGGACGATTATTTGATGTGCTGCCTTATCCCGTCTTTTACCTCGTTATTGTGGCGCTCATTGCGGGTTACATTCTGAAGAAAACAGTTATTGGCCGTTATGTTTACGCCGTGGGCAGTAATGAAATGGCGGCACACCTCTCGGGCATCAAAGTTCAGCGCGTCAAAATTTTCGTCTATGCCTTCTGCGGCCTGCTGACCGGTATTGCAGGCGTCATTCTTGCTTCACGGTTGAATTCTGGCCAGCCGACAGTGGGTGTGGGCTATGAACTCGAAGCTATCGCCGCGGTTGTGATTGGCGGCACAAGCCTGATGGGAGGGATTGGCACGATAGGCGGAACCATCATTGGCGCATTCATCATGAGTGTACTGAAAAATGGTCTGAATCTAATGGGTGTTTCCCAGTTCTGGCAGATGGTGGCAATGGGGGTAGTTGTGGTGGCGGCAGTCTATCTCGATACGTTACGCAAAAAGATTCGTTGATTTACGCACCCGGAAGTCACGGGAAAGCAAAGACCCTGATAGTAAGGGTGACTTACTCAAAACGGAGTTCAACAATGAAAACCAAGCATTTTGTCTGTGCGTTATCCCTGCTGGCTTGCATAACATCCAGCGCGTTTGCTAAAGATTTGAATCTTCCGGTGGTCAGTAAAGGTTTCCAACACGAATTCTGGCAAACCGTGAAAATGGGGACGGAAGCCGCGGCGAAAGAGTTGGGTGATAAAACCAGCTATGTTGGCCCTGCGGATGAAACCCAGATTGCAGAGCAGATTCAGTTGGTTGAAAACGCCATGGCACAAAAACCCAATGGACTGCTGCTTGCGGCTTTAGACACCAATGCACTTGCACCACTCGTGGAAACAGCGAATTCGCGCGGAATCAAAGTCGTGACATTTGATTCTGGAGTTAATTCCGATATCCCGGTCAGTTTTGTTGCAACGAATAACCGCAAAGCGGGAGCGGATGCGGCGGATGCACTTGCAGCGCAGGTCAACAATAAAGGGAAATTGGGCATTATTGCGCACGTGGCTGGCACCTCTTCGGCTATTGAACGTTCGGAAGGATTTTCAGCCCGTATGAAGGAAAAATACCCAGATATCAATCTGCTGCCTGTTCAGTACAGTGATGGAGATCCGCAAAAAGCGATGGATAAAACCATTGATATGCTCCAGGCGAACCCCGATCTGGCAGGCATTTACGCCACCAACGAAGGAGCGACCCTCGGTGTGGCGAACGCGATTGATAGCCAAAACATGAAGGGTAAAGTCAAAGTGATTGGTTTTGACAGTACCGAAGCTATTATCAATTTCTTGAATGCCGGGGTAATACAGGGTTTTGTCGTACAGGATGCTTACCAGATTGGTTATCAGGGTATCAAAACGCTGGATGCCGCACTGTCTGGTCAAACCGTAACGAAAAAAATCGACATTCCGGTGAAATTAGTGAATGCGCAGAACATAAACACACCGGAAATCGAGAAATTATTGCACCCATTTGGCAAGAAATAATACCGTTGGGGCGAGAGTCTCGCCCCCTCACGACATGACTTTATTGAACGTAAATACCAGGCTTATCTCACGCGCTGGAAACAGCAGCAGACACGTAACCAAGTGATGCAGTAAAATAAATGTTTATAATACTTTTATGATTGTGAATAGACGTCAGGATACGGACAATGGCTAAAACAGTAGAACAGATAGCCAGCGATCTGAACTTATCGGTTACGACCGTAAGGCTGGTGCTTAATGGAAAATCTGAACAATATCGAATCAGCGTCAAAACACAAACACGCATCAATGAATATAT
This sequence comes from Buttiauxella sp., assembly GCF_035271705.1. Taxonomy (GTDB): domain Bacteria; phylum Pseudomonadota; class Gammaproteobacteria; order Enterobacterales; family Enterobacteriaceae; genus Buttiauxella. The sequence continues at coordinate 29,435 of NZ_DATERI010000208.1, read as the reverse complement.
CGATCGATACGGGTATGTTATTAACCATTCCGCCCGGAGTCTGAAGCTAAACAAAACGGATACGTTAGGCCTGATCGTACCCAATATTTCCAACGTATTTTTTGCGACACTTGCTGAAAAACTAGAACAGCGCTGTCGTCGTTCTGGATATCAGTTAACGATTAGCTGTGCTTATGATGATGTTGATTACGAAAATAAATTAGTGAAAGCGTTAATTGCCCGAAATGTTGATGGTCTTTTTATCGTACCTACAACATTAGAGAACCAGCAGCATCATTTACGGCAGGTCAGAAAACCGATGGTGTTACTTGACCGCGATTTTAAGTATACAGATAACGCCTTGGTGGAAAGTCATAATATATCTGGCGGTGAAAAATTAACGCAAAATGTACTTGATGCAGGAAATCTTCCAGTATGGTTTTTGGTGGGCGATACAGGTTTGCCAAGTATTAGTGACCGTCTTACGGGCTATCTTAACACTCTGGAAAAGCAAGGGATCAGCCATCGTGAATGGGTGCGTGAAGGGCCAGTGAACACCCCCGAAGGGGGATATTTGATTATGGAAAAACTGATCAGTGAGCAGGGCTGCCCACAGGCATTTATCGCGTCGTCGTTACCTGTACTTGAAGGTGCTGTAAGAGCGATACGTGACTGTTTCGGCGAGGTTCCTCCGGAGATCAACATTGGCACATTTGATGAACACCCCATGCTGGGGTTTCTGTCCAATAATGTATGGTCAATGCAGCAAGATGAAAATGTCTGGGCGGAGAAAGCCTTCGATATGATGCTGAGTGCTATTGAGCATCAGCCAATAAAAGAGACAGTAAAAGTTGAAATGAAATTAATTAAGCGCGTAAGGAATAAATAATACGCTGCATAATGATAAATAAACCAATTTACTGAGTAAAATAAATGACTCAGTATCTTGTTATATCCTAAACTTGACCCGTTTTCATTTTTGGTTATGACTTTTCGCGATGAAGACGAGGAGAACTGTACCCGGAGAATAAAGATGGAAAGATCACGTTTATCTCGTGAAATTATAGAAACCTGTCTTGAAATGACGCGCCTTGGTTTAAATCAGGGAACGGCTGGCAATGTGAGTACCAGATATGAAAATGGAATGCTTATAACACCTAGCGGTATTCCGTACGAAAGACTCACGGAAAATATGATCGTGTATGTCGATAACGATGGTCAATATGAAGCGGGGAAATTGCCATCCAGCGAGTGGCGTTTTCACCTTGCGGCCTACCAGACACGACCTGACGCAAATGCTGTTGTGCATAACCATGCGATTCATTGCACTGCGGTTTCAATCCTTAACCGTCCTATTCCGGCAATTCACTACATGATTGCTGCCGCTGGTGGTAATTCTATTCCTTGCGCACCCTACGCTACGTTCGGTTCACAGGCGTTGTCAGAATTTGTCGCCGTAGCATTAAAACATCGTAAAGCCACTCTGCTACAACACCATGGGTTGATCGCCTGTGACGTGAATCTGGAAAAAGCGCTGTGGCTGGCACATGAAGTGGAAGTATTGGCACAACTTTACCTCAGTACGCTGGCCATTACTGACCCTGTGCCAGTGTTGGATGATGAAGAAATTGCCGTTGTACTAGAGAAATTTAAAACCTACGGATTACGAATTGAAGAGTGATTTCGCAAAGCGAAAAGGAGTCATAGTGGATATCATGATTAGTGGTTTAAAATTCAACATAACGCTTTATCAGGTCTGAGATAAAAGTGGGGAGCGTGGGACAGGGAGTTTAGGGAGGAAGGTTGGAGTGACCCTGTTCCAGTAGACATTTTCTGTCTTCACGGTGAGGCCTTTTCGAAGGCCTCAGGGCTGACGCCTCCGAGATGACTGTGGTGTCGGTTACGATTGTAAAACATTTCAATGTAATCGAAGATTTCCGCCCGGGCCATGTCCCGGGTTTTATATATATTTCCCTTTTCACCCACTGTTTCCCCTTCCCAAATTTCGTGAACCTTCTCGCAAATCTGATCACAAAACCATCGGTTAATATTGCGTCTTTTTTCGTCCAATGATAGTAATGCACTACTTCACAAAATTAAGTGAAGTAGGAAAGTACATTACAAATCAGTTTACAAAGGACATTCCATGTCAGAACTTAAATTTGCCACACGTCTGAACTCGTTTGCCTCAGGGGCTTATCTTTACTGGCCGGAACTGAAAGGTAAACCTTCAGTGCTGCAAATGATTGAACGCGCAGCTACGGTAAAAGGATTGACACACCTGGATCTGAACTACCCGCAGCACATGACTGATGATGTTAAAACCATGCGCCAGAAGATTGAGGAAGTTGGGTTGGCGGTGAATGGGATGCAAATGCGCTGGGATGCTCCTGAATTTAAAATCGGTGCATTTACAAACCCGGATCCTAAAATTCGCCGTCAGGCGATTGAATTAACAAAACGCGGAATTGATGCCGGACGAGAATTCGGTGCCAGTATCATGACGCTGTGGATGGGGCAGGATGGTTTCGATTACTGCTTCCAGGCCAACTACAAAAAAATGTGGGAAGACGCGGTTAGTGCTGTGCGTGAAGTCGCTGAATATGCGCCGGACATCGACGTCAGTATTGAATACAAACCCAATGAGCCACGTGCTTACAGCATTTTTCCGAACTCCACTACCTGCCTGCTGGCTGTAGAAGAGGCCGGATGCAAGAACTTAGGTATTACCCTGGATTTTGCACACGTACTGTTTGCTAATGAAGTCCCGGCGTTTGCCGCAGCGATGGTCGCACGCCGATCACGTCTACTGGGTCTGGATCTCAATGATGGGTGGGGAAAACGCGACGATGGTCTGATGGTCGGCTCAGTAAACCCACGCGCAACGCTTGAGTTCCTGCTGCAAATGAAACGCGATGGTTATAAAGGTGCGTATTACTTCGATACTTTCCCTGATGCCAGTGGCATGGATCCGGTACGTGAAGCGGAAACCAATATCGCAACCGTTACCCGTTTATTGAAACTGTGTGAAAAACTCGAAAATAACCCGGCACTGAACGAAGCCATTAGTAGGCAGGACGCCGTCGCTTCACAGCAAATCGTCAATGACGTGATGCTGGCACAATAAGTTTCTTCGCAAAATAAAAGCCAGTTGCAATAAAAAGTGAACCATCACCGTGCATGACACTGTGACACTCATAAAAGTAACCTCATAAAGGCCAGATAATGAAAAAAATCTTACTGTCTGTACTCACCACTACACTGTTTTGTACCAGCGTTTATGCAACTGAATTATCTCCGTTGCAGTCCGATACAGAATCTGATCGCACCGACTGGACGCAACTTTCTACTCAATATGGTCCGTTACCGGTTATCGACAAATCGCTGAAAATTGGCGGTGTGTCTAAAACACTCACCAACGAATACTGGCGCTCGCTGGGGCAGGGGTATAAAAACTTCGCCGATAAACACGGTTTCACCGTTGAATATCAGGCTGCTGCCAATGAAGACGACCAGCTTGGCCAGTTGTCTATTGCCGAAACTCTGATCTCCCAGGGCTTTAACGGTCTGTTAGTGTCTCCTCAAACCGACGCCAATATGCAGCCAGCGTATGAATCTGCCAAAAAGAAAGGCATCGCGGTGGTGAACGTGAATGATGCAGTCATGCCAAATGCGGAGCACTACGTCGGGAACGTGCAGAAAGACAATGGCGTGCGGGTAGCAAACTGGTTTATTAAAAAATACCCTGACGGTGGAAAAGTGGCAGTCATTGAAGGTCAACCAGGTGTTTATGCAGCAAGTCAGCGTACACGCGGTTTTAAAGAAACCATCACGGCGGGTGGTAAGTTCACCGTGGTTGCTAGCGTTCCTGCCAACTGGAGTCGCGAAAATGCCTACAACGCTGCTGCGACAATTTTACAGCAACATACTGACTTGATTGGATTATATGCCAATAATGATGGTATGGCACTGGGTGTGGTTGAAGCTGTCGCCGCCGCAGGAAAATCAAAACAGGTTGCTGTATTTGGCACCGATGGGATCTCTGATGCCTACGCTTCTATTAAACGCGGTGAACTGACTGGTACTGTGGACAGTTTCCCTGTTCTAACCGGTGAAGTGGCGATGGAAGTAGTTGTCCGTCTGATTAACGGTCAGAAAATCTCCCGCGTGGTATCGACTCCGCAAGCGTTAATCACTAAAGAGAATGCTGATGCGTTCTCGACCAAAGATAACGCCAAACTGCGCCAGCTTCTGGCACAGCAACAGTAAGTCTGGCTTCAGATAATGAGGCGAGGAGAGTTTATGGAACAGTATAGTTTGACGATGCGTGGCATCAGTAAAAGCTACAGCGGAGTGGCGGCGGTTCAGGGAGTCGATTTTTCAGTGAGGCCTGGTGAGGTACATGCGCTGATAGGTGAAAACGGTGCGGGTAAATCAACGTTGCTGAACATTTTATCGGGTGTCCGGGCTGCGGATTCAGGTGAAATTTTGGTGGAGGGGCAGGTGATTCATATGAAGAACCCACTTTCTGCACGCCATGCCGGTATCGCGATGATCCACCAGGAATTGCAGCATGTTCCTGAACTCTCTGTCGCCCAGAATATGTTTCTCGGTCGGCCATTAACCAAACTAAAAGGGTTATTCGTCGATAAAAAAGCCCAGTACAAACAGGCAGTGTCTATCTTGCGTCGCCTGGATCCTAGCATTGATCCTGATGAGCCTATTAAGAATCTGAAAGTCTCGCAGCAGCAGATTGTCGAAATCGCCCGTGCGTTGCTTGATGAGGCCAAAATTATTGCGATGGATGAACCGACGTCGAGTCTGACGCCGACTGAGTTCGACCGACTGGCCGAATTGATTTCAGACCTGAAATCAATGAATGTGTCGCTGATATACGTCTCCCACAAAATGAATGAGATTTTCAAAGTTTGCGATCGTGCCACCATTTTACGTGATGGCAAGCAGGTTGGTGTGGTGAATATCTGCGACGAAACCGAAGAAACCATTGTCACCAAAATGGTGGGGCGCAAAATTGAGAAAGTGCAGCATCATTCGCATGCCACCGATCGGGAAGTCCTGCGAATTGAAGATTTAGGACGTGACAAGGCTGTGTGTTCGGCAAGCTTTAGCGTCAAAGCAGGGGAAGTGTTGGGCATCGCTGGGTTAGTCGGCTCAGGGCGAACCGAGTTGCTCAAACTAATCGCTGGTATCGATGCCAAAACCAGCGGTAGCATTCAGGTTGATGGTGTGTTGGTGAAAAATCACAGCGTCAGTTCGGCTATCCGTGCCGGTATTGGTCTCGTGCCGGAGGATCGAAAAAAAGAAGGCATCATTAAAGAACGTGCAGTCAAAATGAATATGGCACTACCGTCGATGAGGCAATTTATTCGCTTCGGCCTGTTGAACAAAACTCATCTTAATCAGACGGCGCTGGAAGTCATGACTGACCTGCGGTTGCGTCCGTTGGATATCGAGAAAACGATAGGAACCTTAAGCGGCGGTAATCAGCAAAAAGTCATTATTGGTCGCTGGGTTGCGGCTGATAATAAAGTCTTTCTTTTTGATGAACCGACTCGAGGGATTGATATTGGGGCTAAATCAGAGATTTATAATCTAATAGAAAAACTGGCACAACAGGGAAAGGCTATTGTGGTGGTTTCCTCTGAAATGCCGGAAATTATTCGTATTTCAGACAGAGTCTTGGTCATGCGTGAAGGGAAAATCACCAGGGAGCTTAAAGGCGATGATATCAATGAAGAAAATATCGCGCGTTATGCCATCAATGATGTGAATTAAACATTCAGTATATAACGCTGAATGATAAAACGAGTCTGCAACCTACCGAAATTAAGGCCATTATTATGACTATTCAAAGTAATGTTCAGCCAAAGGTTTTTCCTTCGGCATTATTTAAGTTCAACGTACGCGATGCGGGTACGCTGATTGGCTTAATGATTATTGTGATCACCTTCTCTTTTCTTTCACCGGTATTTTTTACTGTACCTAACTTGCTCAATATATTACAGCAGTCCTCCATTAACGGAATTATCGCTTTGGGGATGACGCTGGTGATTATTTCCGGGGGGATTGATCTCTCCGTTGGGCCGACGGCGGCGCTTTCTGCGGTACTGGGTGCGACGCTGATGGTTTCTGGCGTACCTGTTCCTCTTGCGATTATGGCAACCTTGGGGATTGGTGCGTTGTGCGGTGTGTTCAGCGGAATGCTGGTTGCATATGCGGGTTTACAGCCATTCATTGTAACCCTTGGCGGCCTGTCGTTATTTCGTGCTCTGGCATTGATTTTCACTAACGGCAACCCGATTTTCGGTATCCCGATGGAGTTTCGTACCGTCATCAACAGCACAGTATTTGGGGTTCCTACACCGATTCTTATCGTCATCGCTATTGCCGCAATTCTCTGGGTAGTCATGAATAAAACCCCGCTGGGCGAGTATATTCTGGCGGTTGGTGGCAACGAAGAGGCTGCTCGTGTTGCTGGTGTGCCAGTAAAAAGAACCAAAGTGACAGTGTTTGTTATTTCCGGTGTATTAGCTTCTTTGGCCTCACTTATTTTGATTGGCCGTCTGGGTGCTGCGGAGCCGACAATAGGTAATTTATGGGAGCTCGACGCGATTGCCGCTGCTGCCATCGGAGGGGCTTCGTTGATGGGGGGCAAAGGCAGTATAGTGGGTACCCTTATTGGTGCAGTCATTCTGGGATCGTTACGTAATGGTCTGACACTTCTTAATATTCAGGCTTTTTATCAATTGCTAGCGACTGGCCTTATAATTATCATAGCGATGTTGATTGACAGAGCTACACGAGGCAAGTAATGAATCAGGATCCTCGAGCCATAGGTGCTCAAATTCGTATGAAATTGCCACATCTGACGCCACTTGAAAGAAAAGTTGTTGATGCAATTACGTCTAAAAGCGATTTTTCTGAACAGACTTCGTTAAAAGAAATTGCATTGGAAAATAATGTTTCTGAGGCAATGATCGTTAAGCTGACCAAAAAACTTAACTTTTCAGGATTTAGAGATTTCAGAAGTAGTTTGATGTATTACAACACTTCTGAAGTGGCAAATTTACATGCGGAAATTGAACCTGGGGACTCATCGGAGAAATTACTTGAAAAGGTATTTAGAACCTCGATTCAGGCCATAGAAGAAACATTATCTATTGTTGATGTTTCGGAGTTTAACCGTGCTGCTGACATTCTATTTAAATCCAGATACATCGATTTATATGCTGTCGGCGGTTCTGCTGCCGTCGCAAGAGACTTATCGCATAAGCTCCTTAAAATAGGGATCAAAACGTCAGTCTACGATGATGCTCATATTATGCTGATGTCAGCCGCGGTCTTATCGGACAATGATGCCGTGGTAGCAATTAGTCATTCTGGTACAACCCGTGCGGTGAATGACCCGATTAAACTGGCGGCACGCAATGGCGCCAAAGTGATTGCTATCACCAATTATGCCGAGTCGCCTATTGCGCGTAACGCGCATGTGGTTCTCAATTCAACCTCTCAGGGATCGCACTTGCTTGGGGAAAATGCCGCGTCACGTATCGCCCAGTTAAATATTCTGGATGCCTTATTCGTGGCGATTGCACAAAAGGATTTAAAAACGGCAGAAAAGAACCTGATGAAAACCCAGCAAGCGGTTCAGGACCTTAGGGAATACTAAAATGGGTAAGATTTTAGTCACAGGTAGCCTTCATTACGACATCATTATCTACGCTCACCACCGGCCGGAAAAAGGTGAGACAGTGCTGGGTAGCGGTTGTTCCTACAAATTCGGTGGCAAAGGTGGCAATCAGGCTGTGTCCGCCGCAAGTGCTGGTGCGCAGGTGAGTTTTGTCGGTGCCGTTGGTGCGGATTCACAAGGGGACTTCCTGCGTTCAACACTTGAACAGAACGGCGTTGATACACGTTTTGTGGCTATCAACAACGAGGTTGCGTCAGGTATGAGCGTCGCTCTGATGGATGCTGAAGGCGATTATGGTGCAGTCGTTGTTTCAAACGCCAACAACTTGATCGACATTGGACAGTTTGCTGACGACTCCGTGTGGCATGACGTCGGGATATTATTGCTACAAAATGAAGTCCCGGAAGCTGTCAATCTTAGTGCGGCGAAACAGGCAAGGCAGCGCGGAATCAGCATTTGCCTGAATGCAGCACCGGCACGCGAACTTTGCAGCGAGATGAAATCCATGGTTGATCTGCTTGTGGTCAACGGCGTTGAAGCCCGCGATCTCAGCGGTATTCCGGTAAATAATTTATCCGATGCATGTGCAGCGACGGAATGGCTAAGCCAGCACTATCCGATGGTGGTCGTTACGGCAGGTGAACATGGCGTAGCCTGGTGTGAAACCGGGAATCGCTGTCATTCAATGCAAGCGGAAAAAGTGGAACTGGTTAGTACACACGGTGCAGGTGACTGTTTCATGGGGACGCTATGCACATCCTTGTTGCAGGGAGAATCTCTTTCTCACTCTGTTAAAAAAGCTAATTTCGCCGCAGCCAGACACGTTTCACGTAAAATATAGTAAGGCGATGGCAAGTAACACCGACATAAACGAAACAGGCATAGAGATCTCTCTATGCCTGTTCGTTTTGTGGGGAGCCTAAGAGGTGATTCTGGGCATCCGTGCTTTAATTTCGCTTAATAGAAGATTCGCAGAATATAATCCAGAATCAGCGAAGGTAAAGTAAAGTCTGGGTCTGCAAACGTTACGCCTTTAGCGCCGAGCTGGGAGAAAATCGGCAAGGTCAGAGCAGGCAATACGCATAACAACAATCCGTTAATACCACTTGCAATAACCGCTCCGCGGAAACCACCGGTCGCGTTACCAAAGATTGCCGCTGCACCGCCGGTAATAAAGCTTGCCATGATCCCTGGGACAATAATCGGTAAGCCAATAAACGGGAAGATTAAGATACACACCAACTCAACGGCGAAACTAATTAAGAAGCCGATTAAGGTTGCATTAGGAGCTTTAGTAAACAGCACCATAACGTCTACTGCTGGCACCGCACCTGGTGCAAACACACGAGCAAAGCCTTTAAACGCTGGAACGATTTCAGCCGTGAACAGATTAACGCCGGCTTTCGCAAGATACAGGCCGCAGGCAAAAGTAGCAGACTGTTCAAGAATGAAAATAACGACGTTTTTATCACCTGCACCTGCACCGTAAACCAGGGTCATTGCATCTTTGACCTGTGGCTGTGTTGCGAAGATGCAAGAGATAAGCAACAGCACTAACATGGTTAAAAGAGTCGCGATGTTAGGTTCGCGGATAAAATCGAATTTACTGCTGATATTCAGATGTTCTGTATCGGTACTTTTATTACCGAACCATTTACCCATATATGAGCCAATAATATATGAGGAGATAGCTGCGTGAGAAATAGCATACTCATTTGAACCGATAATTTCGCGGCTAAAACGGTTAAGAATAAATGGAGATACTGCCATATACGTTCCGATGATAAGGGAACATATAATGATCATTTGGTAGTTACTAAATCCGAACTGCATAAGAACGGCTGTCAGCGCAAATGCCATAAATAAAACAAGATGCAAAGACAAGTAAATGAATTTAAAACGCGTAAAGCGTGCGATCAGGATGTTCAAAATCATCGAGAACAGCAGGATTAATGCCGCTGTCGCACCAAGTTTATCGATAGTGGATGCCATAATAGCTTCGTTGCTAGGGACAACACCAACAATATCAAATGCTTTGGAGAACAGGGAGCTAAACGCCGTTAGCACCTTCATCAGAATGCTGCCACCTACTTTTATCATAGTAAAACCGATAAAAGAAAGCGCGGTACCTGTTATTAACCGGGAAATTGAAGCTTTTTGAAAAAGTAAACCCAGGAATGCAACAATCGCAATTATTACTGCGGGTGTTTTTACTAACCCTAATAATATATCCATTTTTTACCCATGTCGTGTGTATTTTATTCCCATGAAGGGGGTTATTACTGATGAGAATTAAACTGTAACTATATTATCACCTGGTATTTAGAACTATCTGATAGGCGCGTCACAAAAAGAAACAATGTTATTCAATATGTGAAATGGTGTTTCAAGTTGTTTGTTTGTTTTTTGTTGAGCAATTGTTTGGGTATCGTTTAGCAATCGTTTTGGAATTGTTTGGAAACAACCCGCTCTTCCGCAGTCATGCCTCGAGTGATTCTGTCGCATTAGGGTCGACAAATAATATGTTGAATAATTTTTGATGTAATATGTTGATACTATTGAAAAGTACCGTTGGCCGTGGGTGGCGAATGGAAGATGACCACAAAAAAATCAAAGGTCAGTGGAAATGTCTGTGCCGAGCGGTTGATACTTCGAGTAAACCAGCAATAAAAGTGGTGCAAATACGCTTGCTCTGGTTAACTTCAAAACCATAGTGCGACAGAAAATGATGTTTGAGTTCAGGAAATTGTGGGTAAATTAAGGCAAACACGCACGGATAAGCCTACCTTTGTTATATCGACTCCTAACCTAAGGATAGTCATGACTTTTTATCGCACAAAGGTGCGCCCACACTCTGCCCGGTTGTGGGGTGCATTGTTGGCGGGCCTGGTACCGATTGTGCTTGGGATCCCCATTACCTCCTGGCAAATGGCCACAGAGTTGAAACAGGATACTGAGGAGCGTTTGCATCATGCCAGGCGCATGTTCGATCGTACCCTGGACCATGCAGAGGAAGCTGCCAATGCTGTCAACGGCAGTGAGGGTAAGCCTTGTCTGGAGGTAGTCCAGAAGTTGAGGGATCAGGTGGCGGCTGTGCCGGATGTGCGCAGCATGAGCCTGGCCAACGGGGAAGACATCTACTGCACCTCACTTTATGGCCCCATTAAGTCGTACACCGAACTCGATGCCTACGTGGATGGTAGGCTTGATCTTATGAAGGGGAACCCGGTCACGCCGGATCGACCGCTCATCGTCTATCGGAAGTTTTCGGGGACATACAGCGTGATGGTGGGAATCGATGGCTACTATATTCTCAACACACTCGATATGTTGAGCCGAAGCACTGCCCTGGGGCTGGTGATTGGTCATGAGATGTTACTGCCAGATGGTCGGATCACCGAGCAGCTTTACTCCCCAGAAGCAGAAGGATACAAGGGGCTGAAATCTACAAAATACCCATACAGTGTCGTCACTCTGCTTCCCACCGAGGTGATTGGCGTCAACCTCTGGAATTACTCAAAAATCAGCTTCTTCATTTATCCCTTGCTGGGGCTACTGTTCGCAATTGGCGTGTTTCGGTTGATGGGGCGAACGACCTCACCCTTGCAAGATATGCGACGGGCTTTGGCTCAACAGGAGTTCATTCCCTATATACAGCCCGTAGTGGCAAGTGATGTCGCTGGCACTCTTTACTGGAGTGGCTGTGAAGTGCTGATGCGCTGGCAACATCCTGTCCAGGGCTTGATCCCGCCAGATCGATTCATTCCCCTTGCAGAGGACAGTGGTCTCATTAAGCCGATGACCGAATTGATGATGGCGCAGGTGCGGGATCATTTTGCCCCCTTTGCTGACCGACTACCCAAGGACTTCCACTTTGGTTTCAATATCAGCGCCTGCCATTGCAAGGACTTGAGTCTGGTGGAGGACTGCCGAAAATTCATCGATGCTTTCCGCGACAATCCCATCAAGTTAGTACTGGAGTTGACTGAACGGGAACTGCTAGTGGCAAACGAGGTGACCGATCGGTTATTTAGCGAGCTTCATGCACTGGGAGCATCCATCGCCATCGACGACTTTGGCACTGGCCACTCTTCCCTGACCTATCTGCAGAAGTTCAAGGTAGATCTCCTTAAGATCGACAAAAGCTTCGTCGGCATGATTGGTTCAGATGCGCTCTCTAGCCATATTGTTGAGAACGTCATCGATTTGGCGACCCGGCTTGGCCTGCAACTGGTGGCTGAAGGGGTAGAAACCGAAGTTCAGTCTGATTATCTGCGGGAGCGAAAAGTGTTTTTCCTTCAGGGTTATTTCTATGGCCGACCGATGCCGATGCCAGAATTTACCAGACAAATGAACCTCTGATTGATACGCAAATATAAAGGGCAATGGCAACAGGCCATTGCCCTTGGGGTCACCTGGATAGGTTATTTCTTCAGTGCGTGATGAATGGATTGGATAATCGGTTGGTAGCCTGTGCAGCGGCAGATATTTCCCTCTAAGGCGTCCATTAACTGTTCGTCACTCGGCGTAGGATGTTTTGCCAGCAGCGCAGAAGTACTCACCAACACACCAGGGGTACAGAAACCACATTGAACGCCGCCGTGTTCGACAAAGGCATCCTGCAGTTTCATCGCCATCGGATCATCCACTAATCCTTCCAGAGTCGTGATTTCAGCGCCATCACATTGCTGGGCTAATACCAGACATGAGCAGACGGCATTGCCATCCATAATCACAGTGCAGGCGCCACATTCACCTACCGCACAACCTTCTTTGGTGGCCGTTAAACTGAGCTTATCGCGAACCAAATCGAGCAGGCGCATGTTGCCTGTGACTTGAGCATCAAGGAGTTTACCGTTTACTTTGACTTTAATATTGCTCATCGCCACTTCCTTATGCACGTTTTGATTGATACAGGCTTTGTTGAGCCTCAGCCATCATGTCGCGGAACATATTGATAAATACCGGCTGTTTATAAGCAGCAGACCAGCGCTTACCAATGGCGGCATAGATCAACTTTTCCAGTTCATTGCAGGCCATGTTAATGGTTTCATCTGTCAGCGGGTGACCGATCAGGCAGCTTTCCACGCCTGGCAGACGTTGCGGTTTACTGAACAATGCCCCATCAACTAAACGACAATAATTGATGGCGCCATCAGCATCGCAAGCTATCAAGCAGGTCAGACTTTGCCGGGTGATATTCAGTGCATTTCTTCGCCCGAGTTGATGATAAAACGCGTGCGGAGTGGGCATTGGTGGGGGTGGCAAAATGACCTTAGTCATGAGCTCATCAGGGCGACGCTGAGTTTTATATCCTGACTGTATAAACTCGCATAAAGGCATGCGCCGGGTCCCTTCAAGCGACTGCAGTTCTATCTGGGCACTATAAATAATGGCCGGTGGAAGGGAGTCTCCACAAGGTGCGGCGTTCACCATATTTCCGCCGATGGTTGCGCGGTTGCGGATTTGGTTCGAGCCCACGGTCTTACAGGCTTTAGCGAGGAGCGGGTAAAGTTCCAGCACCCGTGGGTGCTCCACGATACGATTAAATGTTACTGCGGCACCGATGATTAACCCGCCGTCTTGCTCCGTGATTTGGGTAAGCTCCGGCAGGCGTGAAATATCGACCAGGTTCATGGGTTTGGTTTGTAAGCGGCCTTGCACAATCACATCCGTGCCGCCTGCAATAACGCTAACATTATCATTCGCCAATAACGTGAGCGCATCTTGCAAAGAAGTGGCGCGCGTTACAGTAACGTCAGTTAAGCGTAAGACCTGCTTCTTATTGTCGGTTTCAACCATGAGTTCGCTTTGTCGGGCGGGCTTTTTCAGGTTGTAGCCTAAAATCACCTGCTCCAGGGTGAGAGGGAGCTTATTGAATCGTGCTCCTAGTGCGAAGCTTAAGGCGTTATTAATTGCTGCGGCAGCTAATTCTGTTGCCGGTTCACCGATCCCTTTAGCCCCTAGTGGCCCAGCTAAATCAGGATTCTCTACACCAATAATGGTGATTTCGGGAATATCTTTAATGGTTGGGAGCAGGTAGGTATCAAAGTTTTCGGACTTAACTTTGCCATTTTCAATATTGAAGTCTTCCAGCAGAGCATAACCAAAGCCTTGGGCAATGCCGCCACTGACCTGGCCATTAAAGCCAACAGGATTAATCACATGTCCGACGTCGTGCGCGGCGGTAACATGCAATAAATCCGTTTTTCCGGTACTGGTGTTGACGCGGACCTCTGCGACCTGGCAACCATAAACCCACGTAAAGTACGGGCTACCGCAGCCTTTTTCCTCATCCCAGTGGATTGGTGGTGGCACAAACCAGCCAAATTCTGTCAGGCTCACACTGGCCCATTTGGTTTTATTCACCGCATTTTTGAAATCCATACTGAGGTCGGGATTATGTTTATTGGTGATCCTGCCGTCCTGCCATACCGTATCCGTCAATACAGATGTGCCAATTTGCTGGCCAATCACGCCTAAAATATTCTGTTTGATTTTGTTTGCGGCATCCAGAAGTGCACCGCCCCCGACCATCGTCCCGCGCGTGGCAGCAGTAGAACCCCCATCGCCAATAAAGGATGTTGGCGGCTCGCTGAACATAATCTCTGACAACGGTACGCCAAAACTTTTCGCTGTAATCAATGAGAGGGTGGTCTGTAAACCTTGCCCATTTTCCGATACCGACGTGGCAATATTAATGCTGCCATCTTCGTTAACCTGCACTAATGCCGTGGAGGTATCGACACCTTCAGCACCAATGGAGCACCCGCGATAGCTGAGTGCTAAACCGATGCCATAACGGTAAACGCCGCCTTTACTGTTAAGGTCTGCGTAGTGTTTTCTTTTGCTTTCAAATTCGGCAGAGGTGGTGGCTTTGTCTAAAACTTCATGGGTGGATACGGTGTGTTGGTCAAAAACCTGCCCGGTTATCGAGGTGTCGCCCTGCTTTAGCGCATTCAGTCTACGGATCTCTATCGGCGACATATTAAAGTGCGCGGCAATTTCATCCATCAGCGATTCATTGGCGAAAACGACCTGCGGGGAGCCGAATCCTCTCATCGCCGAGGTATAACTGTTATTGGTATAAACGCCCGTTACATCAATATGCACGTTGGGTATGCGATAAGGGCCGGCAGCCTGCACGGAACTGCGCCAGGTCACGAATGGGGTCGAAGCGGCATAACCGCCACTGTCGGCAAGGATATTGATTTTCATCGCCAAAATATGGCCCGCATTATCCAGGCCGACTTTATATTTCATTTTAAATGGGTGCCGCTTACAGCTCTCCAGAATAGAGTGTTCGCGGGTATAACAAAACTTAACAGGGCGACCGGTTAACGTCGTCAGCAAGGCAGAGCGGCAGGCCAGATGGTCGATAACATCATCTTTACCGCCAAACGAGCCGCCCATAACCGCGCGTTTGATATTAATATGCCCCTGCGGGCAGCCCATAAATCGGGCAACGAAACTGCGCACACGGTGAGGGTTTTGAATAGAGCCCGAAATGACTAAATGGCGCTCAGTGGGGTCAAGCCAGGTAAGAACCACTTCCGGTTCGATATAGGCGTGTTCCTGAAAACCTACCTCGTATTCGCGCTCCAGAATATGTTCGGCTGCGGCAAACCCGGCCTCGATATCACCTTTTATCGTGTGGTGATGAGCGGCGATATTATCGCCTTTATCTGGGTGTACCAGACGAGAGCCTTTGGCCAGTGCCTGTTCGACGTCAGTTATCGGTTCAAACGGTGTGTAGCTGATATGGATTTTATCTGCTGCCAGACAGGCTGCTTCATAGGTTTCAGCGGCAACAACGGCAATAACATCACCGTGAAACACCACTTCATCTTTAATGATGGGAAGATAGTCTTTGACCATAATGCCAACCATCGGCTCACCCGGTATATCCTGCCAGGTGGCGATTTTGACTACACCGTCAATGCTTAATGCTTCTGATAAATCGATATGTTCAACTTTACCGGCGGCGATATCAGCATAGCGACAAACGCCGTATAACATTCCTGGCAATGTCATATCATTGCCGTAAATGGCAGTGCCTCTGACTTTGGCTAATCCATCAACGCGACGGATTGCTGGGCGGGATTTATCCATAAAACTCTCCTTACGTAACGCTATTACGAACCTGCACCTTTGCAAGGTCATCAGAGATAGCAATTGTGAAAAGCGATGGAATGAGGCGGGATTTGAAAGGAAAAGCCGACACAGTCCATTTACGACAAAATAATATTCAATATTTGTGCCATAGATGGAATGGATATAGTCAGAATTCTTGATGTGCGATACCACTCGCATAAAATGGCTTGGCAAAGCCGTAACTTGGGAAATAAACATCCAGCGTAATAAATAAAAAGGCTGTTTCTTTATTAGATATCGATAAATCAATATGAGAAAATCCTCTCTTCAAATGATAAAACCTACCATTTTGATATTTTTATTTATGTTATCTGATGGTTATTATCCTTTCTTTGAATAGCGATCCATCGTGAATTTATAATGTAACTTTCCCCTCAGTTAATTATTAAGCGTGATATTTCTCCCAGTTATTCACTTTCCCTCTGCTTTGTGCTGCTCATAAATTAAAACGTGCATGTTCTGTGCATAGTTGGCATATGCACAAATTTCTAATCTGATTTTGGTAAAAACAAGCAAATATTTGTGCTGATGAAACGCTGTACATCCGTAAACAGGGAAGCCAAGGCTTTCGAATCGTAGCTGGTTAACATTTTCATTAACTGAGCCGTACAGGAGTATGTGTCCATGAGCGTCATAAATACCGATTTAAAAGGAAAAGCTAACCCAACAGAGCAACCCGTGGATGAGGTTGAGCGTCATCTGCCAATAGCTCAACTGTTCACGCTGGGTTTGCAGCATGTTTTAGTCATGTATGCTGGTGCCGTGGCGGTACCGCTGGTTATCGGTGGCAGTTTAGGGTTACCGAAAGAGCAAATTGCCTTTTTGATCAGTGCCGATCTGTTTTGTTGTGGAATAGTGACGTTATTGCAATGTTTGGGTGTGGGTCGTTTGATCGGTATTCGTTTGCCGGTGATCATGTCCGTGACCTTTGCGGCCGTAACACCGATGGTGGCCATTGGTGCCGATCCCACGATTGGCCTTACCGGGATTTTTGGCGCAACCATTGCCTCCGGGATTATCGCGACGTTGCTGGTCCCCGTCATTGGTCGCCTGATGCCTTTATTTCCTACCGTGGTGACCGGTGTGGTCATCACCTCTATCGGCATCAGCATTATGCAGGTTGGGATTCACTGGGCAGCAGGCGGTAAGGGCAATCCCGATTATGGTAATCCTCTCTACCTCGGCACTTCATTAGTCGTCCTTGTGTTTATTCTGCTCGTTACGCGCTATGCAAAAGGATTCCTGAGTAATATTTCCGTATTGCTGGGCATACTTTTTGGCTTCGGTATCGCAGCGGCCATGGGAAAGGTGAGCTTCGCGGGAATAGCTGATGCGCCATGGTTTGCACCGATTAAGCCTTTCGCTTTTGGTTGGCCTACATTCGAACCGGTATCCATTATTACCCTGACGGTCGTGATGCTGATCACCTTCATTGAGTCGATGGGGATGTTTCTGGCACTGGGTGATATTGTGGGCCGGCCAACCAAACAAGAAGATATTATGCGTGGCCTACGTGTGGATGGGATTGGCACCGTCATTGGGGGGGTATTTAATAGTTTCCCTCATACGTCATTTTCGCAAAACGTGGGTCTGGTGAGCGTGACCGGTATATCCAGTCGCTGGGTCTGCGTGATGTCCGGAGGCATATTAATAACCTTTGGTTTAATTCCTAAAATGGCATTGGTAGTGGCCTCTGTTCCACAGTTTGTATTAGGTGGTGCCGGTATTGTGATGTTTGGCATGGTGCTCGCGACCGGCATTCGTATTCTTTCCCGTGTTAATTACACGACTAACCGTTATAACCTTTATATCGTTGCGATAAGCCTGGGTATAGGCATGATCCCCGTCGTATCTCATGATTTCTTCAGTCAACTCCCTGCGGCTATTCAACCTTTACTACACAGCGGCATTCTTCTCGCCACGGTTAGCGCCGTTATTTTGAATTATTATTTCAATGGTTATAAACCTGACGGCGCTACAGATAAAGAGCCGTCAGATCAACGGGTTGATAAGGTGGAGGTTAAGGAATAATGAGCATAAACAGGGGGTAAGAATGACCACATTCTCATCCCAGGATTGACCCATACTCATCAGCTTCATTGAATATATGACGACTAAAAAACGAAACCGACAGGTCTGTAACGGGCCTGCCGGTTTCTGTCATTTTGGATTTTTTTTTGAGCGAATTCTCGCTCTGATATCAACATGATAATAGTCAGGATGGTTTTATCAAATTGAATGCATGGCGCGTGGTAAAACTGATATTTTTTTATTTACCCCCCGATTCCTGGAAAATAAAGGAACACGGAAAGGTGCTTTCTTTTCTGTTACCAGAGATCAATTTTATGGATATCCAGCTTTATTTTGTGACACCTCACGCATAATTTAGCCAATACAGAGATGTCATTTATCTTACTCGTGGTTTTGGCACACTTCTTGTTACTCATATGATATCGCTGTGTAACGCTATTCCGGATGTTCTCTTATTTTCCGCATAGGTGTAGCAGCATCACTCAATGACAATTATCTCACTGCCAGGGGTTTACGATGAAAACTGTTAACGAACTGATCAAAGACATCAATAAACATAAAACTAATCTCCATGAAAAAGACTTTCTGCTGACATGGGAGCAAACGCCTAAAGAGCTGGAGCAAGTCCTCGACGTAGCGGCAGCACTCAAGTCAATGCGCGCAGAAAACATTGCCACTAACGTTTTCAAAAATGGTTTGGGTATTTCAGTATTCCGCGATAACTCAACCCGCACCCGTTTTTCTTATGCTTCAGCCCTGAATTTGTTGGGTCTTGCCCAGCAGGATCTGGATGAAGGCAAATCACAAATCGCCCACGGTGAAACGGTACGTGAAACCGCCAACATGATCTCCTTCTGTGCCGATGCGATTGGTATTCGCGACGATATGTTCCTCGGTGCCGGCAACGCCTATATGCGTGAAGTGGGGGCCGCACTGGATGAAGGTTTTGAGCAGGGCGTGTTGCCACAGCGTCCGGCCCTGATCAACCTGCAATGTGATATTGACCACCCAACACAATCCATGGCGGATTTGGCCTGGCTGCGTGAGCATTTTGGTTCGCTGGAAAACCTCAAAGGGAAAAAAATCGCCATGACCTGGGCGTACTCCCCAAGCTACGGCAAGCCACTGTCGGTTCCACAGGGCATCATCGGCCTGATGACCCGCTTTGGTATGGACGTCACACTGGCTCATCCAGAAGGTTATGACCTGATCCCGGATGTGGTTGAAGTGGCCAAAAATAACGCCAAAGCATCCGGTGGTAGCTTCCGTCAGGTCAACAGCATGGAAGAAGCGTTTAAAGATGCTGACATCGTTTATCCGAAGTCATGGGCGCCGTATCTGGTGATGGAGCAACGTACCGAACTGTTGCGTGCCAACGATCACGACGGCCTGAAAGCGCTTGAGAAAGCGTGCCTTGAGCAGAACGCGAAACATAAAGATTGGCACTGTACTGAAGAGATGATGGAGCTGACCCACAAGGGTGAAGCCCTGTATATGCACTGCCTGCCTGCCGACATCAGCGGCGTCTCCTGTAAAGAGGGTGAGGTCACCGAGGGTGTATTCGAAAAATACCGTATCGCGACCTACAAAGAAGCCAGCTGGAAGCCTTATATCATCGCGGCAATGATCCTCTCGCGTAAATATTCTAAACCCGGTGCGGTGCTGGAGCAGTTGCTTAAGGAAGAGCAACAGCGCGTCAAATAAATTATCAGGCCAGCCTGCGGGCTGGCCACCAGCTAGCACGAATTTTATGCAGGATGAGGTGGAACTATGTCTGTGTTCTCATTGAAGATCGAAATTGCCAATAACCATTTCTTTACCGGTGAAACATCGCCGCTGTTTTCACAACAACAGGCCCAACAGGCTCGCGCCTTCCACAAAAAAATTACCGGTTATCAACCCACACCGCTTTATGCACTTGATGAACTGGCGGGGTTGTTTGGCGTTAAGAAGATACTGGTAAAAGACGAATCGCAGCGTTTTGGCCTTAACGCCTTCAAGATGCTGGGCGGTGCTTACGCCATCGCACAATTGCTGTGCGAAAAATATCAGCTGAATATCAACGAATTTACCTTCGAAACACTCAAAACATCGATCAGTCAAAAAATGACGTTTGCCACTACGACTGATGGTAATCACGGGCGTGGCGTTGCCTGGGCGGCAAAACAGTTGGGTCAAAACGCCGTGATTTACATGCCGAAAGGCTCAGCGCGCGAACGCGTGGATGCAATCCTCAATCTGGGTGCCGAATGTATCGTCACCGATATGAACTATGACGACACCGTGCGCCTGACCATGAAGAACGCCCAGCAAAACGGTTGGGAAGTGGTCCAGGACACCGCCTGGGAAGGGTATACCAAAATCCCAACCTGGATAATGCAGGGCTACGCCACACTGGCTGACGAAGCCGTTGAACAAATCTCATCAATGGGGATAACCCGCCCGACTCACGTTTTCCTGCAGGCCGGAGTAGGGGCAATGGCCGGTGGTGTACTCGGTTATCTGGTCGATACCTATGGCGCGAATAATTTGCGCTCCGTCATTGTGGAACCTGAACTGGCTGACTGCGTTTACCGCTCTGGTGTAAAAGGCGAAATCGTCAACGTCGGCGGCGATATGGCGACCATCATGGCGGGTCTGGCGTGTGGTGAACCTAACCCGCTGGGCTGGAAAGTGCTTCGCGACTGCGCCACGCAATTTATCTCCTGCCAGGACACCGTTGCCGCACTGGGTATGCGTGTTCTGGGCAACCCACTGGGCAAAGATCCGCGCGTGGTATCGGGTGAGTCCGGTGCGGTTGGGCTGGGTGTGTTAGCCGCCGTGCACTATCACCCACAGCGTGAGGTCCTGATGCAACAACTGGGGTTAGATAAACACTCAGTCGTGCTGGTTATCAGTACCGAGGGAGACACTGACGTAAAAAATTATCGGGAAATAGTCTGGCAGGGTAAATACCCCGCCGGTTTTTGAGTTACCCCCACCTATTCGCATTCGTATTTAATATTCCCGAGGATCGGGAATGAAATGACTGGAGAGAACAACATGGCTAAGCACATTCCATTCCAACTGATTTTGGAAAAAGCAAATCACTACCAGGCTGATATGACGAAATTCCTGCGCGATATGATCGCCATTCCCAGCGAAAGCTGCGATGAAAAACGCGTAGTCCATCGCATTAAAGAAGAGATGGAAAAAGTGGGTTTCGACAAAGTTGAAATTGACCCAATGGGTAACGTTCTTGGCTACATCGGGCATGGTCCACGCCTGGTCGCCATGGATGCACACATTGATACTGTTGGCATCGGTAACATTAAAAACTGGACTTTTGATCCCTATGCGGGGATGGAAACGGACGAACTGATCGGCGGGCGTGGCGCCTCCGACCAGGAAGGCGGCATGGCCTCAATGGTGTACGCCGGTAAAATTATTAAAGATCTGGGTCTGGAAGATGAATACACATTACTGGTGACCGGTACGGTTCAGGAAGAAGACTGTGATGGTCTGTGCTGGCAGTACATCATTGAACAATCAGGTATTCGTCCAGAATTTGTGGTCAGTACTGAACCGACTGATTGCCAGATTTATCGTGGCCAGCGTGGGCGCATGGAAATCCGTGTGGAAGTGCAGGGGATTAGCTGCCATGGCTCCGCACCAGAACGCGGTGATAACGCTATCTTCAAAATGGGCCCAATTCTTAATGAGCTACAGGGGCTTTCACAGCAACTGGGTCATGACGAATTCCTCGGTAAAGGGACGCTGACCGTCTCTGAAATCTTCTTTACCTCACCAAGCCGTTGTGCGGTTGCCGATAGCTGTGCGGTTTCAATCGACCGTCGTCTCACCTGGGGTGAAACATGGGAAGGTGCACTGGAAGAAATTCGTGCCCTGCCTGCGGTTCAGCAAACCAACGCGGTTGTCTCTATGTACAACTATGACCGCCCATCCTGGACCGGTCTGGTCTATCCGACCGAGTGCTACTTCCCGACCTGGAAAGTTGAAGAGAACCACTTCACCGTCAGAGCGTTGAGCGACGCATACGAAGGTTTATTCCGCAAACAACCGGTGGTTGATAAGTGGACCTTCTCCACCAACGGGGTCTCCATCATGGGACGTCACGGTATTCCGGTGATTGGTTTTGGCCCAGGTAAAGAGCCAGAAGCTCATGCTCCTGACGAAAAAACCTGGAAATCACACCTTGTGACCTGTGCAGCAATGTACGCCGCTATCCCACTGACCTGGCTGGCCGCAGAAAAACACTAATCTCCCCCTGTTTTAACCCCGGCAGTGGATGCCGGGGTTATCAGCCGTCTGACCCAAAATCAAAAGTGAGGAAAGGATGAGTAAAAAAATTGTTCTCGCCCTCGGCGGAAATGCCTTAGGTGATGATCTTGCCGGGCAAATGGAAGCGGTTAAATGCACATCACGAGCGATTGTCGATTTGATAGCGCAAGGCCATCAGGTCGTGGTCACCCACGGTAATGGCCCGCAGGTCGGGATGATTAACCTGGCATTTGAAGCAGCAGCAAAAACTGAAGCGCACTCGCCTATGCTGCCCATGTCAGTCTGTGTTGCTCTGAGCCAGGGTTACATTGGTTACGATTTGCAAAACGCCCTGCGTGAAGAGTTGCTGGCGCGCAACATTCACAAGCCGGTGACGACGCTTATCACTCAGGTCGAAGTGGATGCCAACGACCCGGCCTTCCTCAACCCGAGTAAGCCGATTGGTTCATTCTTTAGCAAAGAAGAAGCCGAACAGATGGCGCTGAAAGGCACGGTGATGAAAGAAGATGCGGGACGCGGTTATCGTCGTGTTGTCGCCTCGCCTAAGCCGATAGATATTATTGAGAAAGAGACAGTCAAAACCCTGATGGATGCAGGACAGGTCGTTATCACTGTGGGTGGCGGCGGGATCCCGGTTATCCGTGAGGGTAATCACCTGCGTGGTGCCAGTGCGGTTATCGACAAAGACTGGGCCAGTGCCAGACTTGCCGAAATGATCGATGCAGATATGCTTATCATCCTGACTGCTGTGGAAAAAGTGGCCATTAACTATGGCAAACCTAATGAGCAATGGCTTGATCGCCTGTCGTTGGCGGATGCGCAACGCTTTATTGATGAGGAGCATTTTGCCAAAGGTTCTATGCTGCCTAAAGTTGAAGCGGCCCTCTCTTTTGCTCGTTCGCGCACTGGGCGTGAAGCACTGATAACCGTGCTAAGCAAAGCCAAAGAAGGTATTGAGGGGAAAACCGGCACTATTATCAGCCAGTAGTAAAAATATCAGCAGTAGTTATCAGCCAGTAGTAAAAAATCGGGGCGCATCTGCGCCCCGTATCTTCTAAATATCACCGCAATATCTCCCTTATCAAGATGATAATTAAAAATTCCTTTTGAGAATTTATAATTAAACTCACGCATAAACAAAAATAATAAAATCAGAACGCCTGTTAGCGCTATTTTAATCCCTATTCTAACTCTCATTTTACTGAGTGATTCATTTCACAAATAGGTGTCGATAAGAGAGTTGCTTCACAGTTCAGTGTATTCCCTGTCAGCCTAAATAATATCTGGTTCGATTGTTGCTTTTATTATTCCATCTGCCGGAGGACTGACGAATTCCGGTTATTCAATTATGAATATCTGTAAGGAGAGAATGATGGGTGATATTATGCGTCCCGTTCCGTTCGAGGAACTTTTGACACGCATTTTCGATGAATACCAGCAACAACGCTCTATCTTTGGTATTCCTGAACACCAGTTTTATCAACCTGCTCAATGTCAGCCTACTACTGTGTTTGGCGAAACCTGCGCAACACCGGTTGGTCCAGCCGCAGGTCCGCATACGCAGTTAGCACAAAACATCATCACGTCATGGTTGACGGGTGGCCGGTTTATGGAACTGAAAACCGTACAAATTCTTGACCGACTGGAGATTGAAAAACCGTGTATTGACGCCGAGGATGAGTGCTTCAATACCGAATGGTCTACCGAGTTCACACTCCTCAAAGCCTGGGATGAGTACCTGAAAGCTTGGTTTATTTTGCATCTGCTGGAAACCGTTTTTGAGGCACGCAACGCTGGGGAAGACAAATCGTTTATCTTCAATATGAGCGTTGGCTACAACCTCGAGGGGATTAAGCAGCCGCCAATGCAGCAGTTTATCGACAATATGATGAACGCAGCGGATCACCCTAAATTTGCTGAATATTGCCAGATACTCAATCAGAAACTGAATAGCACGACCTTCCTGAAGGCACTACATCCGCAACAGAACACCGCCCAGCTCGCGACTCTGGCCGAACGTATCCCGGCGCAACTGGTACAGGGTGTGACCCTCTCCACCATGCACGGTTGCCCGCCGAATGAAATCGAAGCCATTTGTCGCTATATGCTCGAAGAGAAAGCGCTCAATACCTTCGTCAAACTCAATCCCACGTTGCTGGGTTATCCGCGGGTCCGTGAAATCCTCGATACCTGCGGTTTCGATTACATCGGGCTGAACGAAGAATCGTTTGACCATGATCTGAAACTGGATCAGGCGCTGGCTATGTTGCAACGGCTGGTGGCGCTGGCAAAAGAAAAAAACCTGGGTTTCGGCGTCAAGCTGACCAACACCCTTGGCACCATCAACAATAAAAACGCGCTGCCGGGTGAAGAGATGTATATGTCAGGCCGTGCGCTCTTCCCGCTGTCGATTAATGTGGCAGCATTGCTGTCACGCGCCTTCAACGGGACGTTGCCGATTTCCTATTCCGGTGGGGCCAGCCAACTCACCGTTCGCGATATATTTGAAACCGGTATTCGCCCAATAACCATGGCCACCGACTTGCTGAAACCAGGCGGCTATTTGCGCATGAGTGAATGCTTACGCGAGCTGGAAAATTCTGATGCGTGGGGGATGCAGTCAGTCGATGTTGCACGCCTGGATGCACTCGCCAGCAAAGCGGTCAGCATGGAGTACACGCAGAAAAACTGGAAGTCAGAAGAGCGCATTAACGTCGCTGAAAAGCTGCCGCTGACGGATTGCTACATCGCGCCTTGCGTGACCGCCTGCGCCATCAAACAAGACATTCCGGAATATATCCGTTTATTGGGCGAAGGCCGTTATACCGATGCACTGGAAGTTATCTACCAACGCAACGCGTTACCTGCGATCACCAGCCATATTTGCGATCACCAGTGCCAACTCAACTGTACCCGTCTGGACTATGACAGCGCGCTGAATATTCGTGAGTTGAAGAAAGTCGCACTGGAAAAGGGCCTGGAAGGCTACAAACAACGCTGGTTTAAGCCTGCAGGCTCAGGTTCTCGCCACCCAGTTGCTGTGATTGGTGCAGGTCCAGCAGGGCTTTCAGCGGGTTATTTCCTCGCACGTGCCGGACACCCGGTGACAATATTTGAACGAGAAAAAAATGCGGGTGGCGTCGTGAAAAACGTCATTCCTCAGTTCCGTATTCCCGGCGAAATTATCCAGCAGGATATTGATTTCGTTGCCGCTCACGGAGTGAAATTCGAATATGGCTGCAATCCACAACTCACGGTTGCGCAACTGAAAGACCAAGGTTTCCACTATGTCATGGTGGGCACCGGAACGGATAAAAACAGTGGCGTTAAGCTTGATGGGGACAATCGTAATGTCTACAAATCGCTGTCTTTCTTGCGTGACTACAACCGTGGCGTAAACCTGGACTTGGGTAAACAAGTCGCAGTAGTCGGTGCTGGCAACACGGCAATGGACTGTGCTCGTGCGGCACTGCGTGTCCCTGGCGTGCAGTCGGTGACGGTTATCTACCGTCGTACTCAGGCGGAAATGCCAGCCTGGCGTGAAGAATATGAAGAAGCGCTGACAGATGGCGTGAAGTTTATGTTCCTCAGTAACCCGGAGAACTTTGCTAAAAATGGTTTACTGACCGTCCGGGTGATGGAGTTGGGTGAGCCCGACGAGTCAGGTCGCCGCCGCCCGGTTGCCAGCGACAGCAGCAAAATCCTGCATTTTGATGCCCTGATCACGGCCATCGGCGAACAACAGGATTGCGAAGCTCTGGCAGCAATGGGGGTACCGCTTGATAAGCAAGGCTGGCCGGAGGTCATCAACGATACCGGAGAAACCAGCGAACCTGGGTTGTTCCTGATTGGCGATGTCCAGAGTGGCCCATCGTCAATTGTTGCTGCTATCGGCACTGCCCGTCGCGCGACCGATACTATCCTGCAACGTGAGAATATTCGTTCTCACTTCGGCGATAAATACTGGAACAATGTCGATCCGCAGCGCCTCTACGAGCGTAAGGGGCGTATCACCGTCAATCTGGTTGATAAAGACAGTCGCGAGGCGTTTGTCCAACAGGAATCAGAACGCTGTCTGGAATGTAACTACGTTTGCAGCAAGTGCGTGGACGTCTGTCCGAACCGCGCCAACGTCTCCATCGCCGTCCCCGGCTTCAATAATCGCTACCAGACTCTGCACCTTGACGCTTTCTGCAACGAATGTGGCAACTGTGCGCAATTCTGCCCATGGCAAGGCAAACCGTATAAAGACAAGCTGACCGTTTTCAGCCTGCCTGAAGACTTTGCCAACAGCAGCAACCCGGGTTTCCTGGTCGAAGACAACCGCATCAGCATCCGTCAAAACGATCAGGTCTGGCAGTTATTGATTGATGCCAGTAGCCAGTTCCTCGAGGAGCCTGAACAGCTTAAAGAGACATGCCGGATTATCAGTCATGTGCATAAGCATCATCACTATCTTTTAGGACGGGTGGAGGTTTAATCATGTTGGTACTCAAAAATGTCACTGCCGTGCAGTTAAACCCAGCCTGGGTTCAGGAAAACATCGATATTGCCATTGAAGGCAGCGAAATTATCGATGTGGGTGCGAACTTGAGTGGGTACTACCCTGCAGCGACAGTGAAAGAGATGCACGGTCGCATCGTCATGCCGGGAATGGTCTGCGCCCATAACCATTTCTACTCCGGATTATCGCGCGGCATCACGGCGCAGATCCCACCGAGCCCTGACTTTATCTCCACGCTGAAAAATCTGTGGTGGCGGCTGGATAGGGCACTCGACGAGGAGACGCTTTATTACAGTGGGGTAATTTGTGCCCTGGAAGCGATTAAAAGTGGCTGTACGTCGGTCATCGACCACCATGCTTCGCCTCACTATATCGCCGGTTCGCTCAATACGTTACGCAAGGCGTTCCTGAAGACTGGGCTGCGCGGGATGACCTGCTTTGAAACCACCGACCGTAATGGTGGCCTGGAAGAGCTGCAAGCTGGCGTCGAAGAAAATATCAACTTCGCACAACTGATTGATAAAGCACGTGTTGCGGGTAAAGAACGCTATCTGGTAGAAGCCCATATCGGGGCACACGCCCCGTTTACCGTATCGAATGCCGGTCTTGCCTTGCTGCGCGGTGCCATCAAGCAAACGGGACGCGGTCTGCATATCCATGCTGCAGAAGATCTTTACGACGTGTCACACAGCCATGACAAATATGGTAAGGACCTGCTGGCTCGCCTTGCCGAGTTTGACCTTATCGACAACAAGACCCTGATTGCACACGGTCTTTATCTCTCAACCAGCGATATTCAGCTACTAAACGAAAAGGATGGTTTCCTCGTTCACAATGCCCGCTCCAACATGAACAATCATGTGGGCTACAACCATCAATTGCCCCAGTACCGCAACCTGGCGCTGGGAACGGATGGCATCGGCTCCGATATGTTCGAAGAACTGAAATTCGCCTATTTCAAACACCGGGATGCAGGGGGTTCACTGTGGCCGGACAGCTTTGCCCGTTTCCTTGGCAACGGAAATGAGCTGTTGGCACGTAATTTCAATGCGCAATTTGGCTGCTTGAAAGCAGGCTATAAAGCAGATCTTACCATTTGCGATTATCCGTCACCTACGCCGCTCAAAGCTGAAAACATCGGCGGTCATCTGGCCTTTGGCCTGGGTTCAAGCAGTGTTCACAGCGTGATGGTAGACGGCGTGATGGTCTACGAGGACCGCCAGTTCGCCTTTGACTGTGAGCCAATCTATGCCGAAGCCAGAAAAGTGGCGGCGAAAATGTGGCGACGCATGGACGCAGGTATTTAATCATCATCGATCTTCGCACCTGGGGTGCGAAGTCTTTCTGTGAGATTGCTGTCAATGGCGTCTTGAAGGTAACACCGTTCATTTAAGCCAATGAATGAGGGGAAACTCCGGGATTGGGTTCCCGGAGGGCCGCCAAACCCGGTGGTCGCACCGGATATCTCGTTCTTAAACTCACGATGTTTGCCTTGAAGATGCCACTCACTCTGATTTATCGGTTTAACAATAAAGTTCTATTTGTCACAGGAGTGTACAAATGTCTGATATTAAAAGTACCGAGTCCGAGCTTCTTTATCAGTTAGAGGATAAGCCACCGTTTTTCCAGTCACTGGTCGGTGCGATTACCCACCTTTTAGCGATTTTTGTCCCGATGGTGACACCGGCATTAATCGTAGGAACCTCACTGCAACTGTCGACTGACACCATTACTTATCTGGTCTCCATGGCGATGATCGCCTCAGGTATTGGTACCTGGTTACAGGTACATCGCTATGGCCCGATAGGTTCCGGGTTGTTATCGATTCAGTCGGTTAACTTCTCTTTCGTTACCGTCATGATTGCCCTTGGCGGGGCGATGAAAAAAGATGGTCTTCATGAGGAGTTGATCCTCTCTTCTATGCTGGCGGTATCGTTTGTTGGGGCATTTCTGGTGGTGGGATCGTCCTTTATTCTGCCGATGCTCAAACGCGTCATTACACCAACCGTCAGCGGAATCGTGGTGCTGATGATTGGCCTGAGCCTGATCAAAATCGGTATTATCGATTTTGGTGGTGGCTTCGCCGCCAAGAGTAGCGGCACTTTTGGCAATTATGAAAATATCGGCGTCGGGTTATTGGTGTTGATTGTGGTTATCGGTTTTAACTGCTGTCGCAATCCATTAGTGCGTATGGCTGGCATTGCCATCGGGATGATTGTGGGTTACATCACCGCGCTCTGCCTGGGTATGGTGGATTTCAGCACCATGCATGATCTGCCGCTCATCACCGTTCCGGTACCCTTTAAATACGGTTTCACCTTTGATTTTGGCCAGTTCTTGTTAGTCGGCACGATTTATCTGCTCAGTGTGCTGGAAGCGGTAGGCGCCATTACCGCCACCGCCATTGTTTCGGAGCAACCCGTTGAAGGCGAGGAGTATCAGACGCGTTTGAAAGGTGGCGTGCTGGCTGACGGGCTGGTTTCCGTTATCGCATCCGCGCTCGGCTCATTACCTCTGACCACTTTCTGACAAAATAATGGTGTGATTCAGATGACTGGGGTGGCTTCGCGTCACATTGGGAAGTTCATTGCTATCATATTGATAGTATGTGGATTCTTCCCGGTTATCGGTCGTTTCTTTACCACCGTTCCATCCGCTGTTTTAGGCGGCGCGATGACATTAATGTTTTCAATGATCGCCATCGCTGGGATCCGCATCATCATCTCGAATGGTCTGCATCGCCGTGAAACGTTGATTGTTGCCACCTCACTGGGG
>NZ_DATERI010000207.1:0-14910 GCF_035271705.1 Buttiauxella sp. | reverse complement strand
CCTTTTCAACAAGACTGGCATAAAGCCGATATCATCGCGGCATTGCATAAAAAAGGCACTTCACTGGCAGCGGAATCACGCTCTGCGGGTTTAAGTTCTTCAACACTTGCCAATGCGCTGACACGCCCGTGGGCGAAAGGTGAAAAGCTAATAAGTAAAGCGATTGGCATACCCGTCGAAGAAATCTGGCCGAGTCGCTATTTTGATCCGCAGACACATGAGCCAGTCGTCAGGCCGATGCGTATGCATCATCCGAAATAAACATATAGCGTCATCTGCCCGAATCTCTGTGCGGGTGACGCTGCTATTAGCCTGAATGATTCCAGCAGAACGCATGAAGGCCAAGCGTGAGCACACTGTTCCGCTATCTTCACAGGCTTTAGATATTCTGGAAATCATGAATCCCTGAATAATCTGACACTGGAAGAATATCGACTGATGGCTGAAAAACCGGAAACCTCAAAAAGTGCGTGGAACTAAAAAAGGTGTACTTACAGGAATAGAGAGCTTATTTTCGACCTCCTGGGAAATGAAGCAAATAATAACAAACAAATGTTATTCACTGTGGCTTAATATAAAAAAGATAAAAACCAACTAAATGGAGATACACTTTTCGATATTAATGAAATAAACAATAAGCATTTCTCTGTAAATGCTAAACAAATTTGCATTGGGGATGCGGAATCTATAAGATCATTTTTACTAAAACAAGAGTTAAATATTAGCGAGCAGTTTTTACTAGATGATTCATTCTCCTTGTTGGAAACAATATAAAAAAGCCACAAATATTATAAACCAGAAGAAGGGCCTCAAGGCCCTTCTTTACCCATATGAGTGTATTCCCTTTTCTATTGGTTACGCTCTCACGTTCCAATCGTCTGTATACTGCACGTTGCCATCGACATAATGCCAAGTGATTTTATCGTACATCAGGGAAACTGATTCCATGTGGTTGATCTGCGAGTTTCCCGACATTTTAGCGTTTGGCATTCCTGGGTTAATACCAGTAACTTTAACGCCCTCAATAGTCATAATGAAGTAGCATTCTTCCTGTCCTGCATGGTTAATGCGATACCAGCGAATCTCCGCACTTTTAAGCGTCTGACCAGTAGCGACAGCTTTGTAAAGATACGGGCTGGAACTGTCAAACTCCTTTTCAATCATCATAGGGGAGTGAGAACGCTTACCAGTGATTTTACCGTTGGCACTGTCTACTGGAATATTAAGACCATGGCTAAAACCTACAATCTCAATACTACCTTCACGATCCTGAACGTCTACAGATCCTTTAATATCTGCACCACCATCGTCTTTGAGCCACATATAAGCGGGAATAGGCATTCTACAAACTCCTTTTGGTTATGATTTTCTTCGTGATGAACCGGTAGCAAGCAATCGTTAGTAGCAGGTTAAAGCCCACAAATGCCGCCATAATAAAAGTCGAATACGTTTTGCCATCGGGGAAGACTGATTGATATGGCAGAAAGCGAAATAACACCCAAAACAGGAAGGTAAAACCGAATATTTTAGCAAACCGTCTTAAAGTGGATACAGCCCATTCCTTCGGAAGCCTTGGATGATCAACTTTTCGTGTAATTGCGTTGTAAGCGGTAATAATCGCACTGAGGATTGGAACACTGATAAGTGTGTTGATCAGAATACCGAAGTAATCACGTAGCGATTCCCAAACATCTAAATCAGGCTCACCCAGTATGTAACGGGTAACTTTACTTGCACTCTGGAAATCGAATAACCCTGTGAGTGAGCCAACTAAACCATCATAGGGAATTACCTTTGCAACGATCAGCATAACCACGGCGAACAAGGCTATTTTGATGAATAAACTAAGGGCATGTTTTACCATTGGCGATCACCTCAATCGTGCCGTATGCCTTAAGTTTTCTCATACAAGGAACGTCCATTTTCTGAGTTCGCAGTAGAGCGTTGCGTAGCATGGCAAAATCTGAATCATGCGGGAGTGTGATGCAACCTTCTGAAAGGACGCCGGGGTGCAAACGGAAGTTACCGCGCTTAACGCCCTCTATCCATGTGTAATCGTCGATCCCCCAATCATCCCGCCATAGTGCAAACCATTCCGAATGTTTGAACGTAGCACCGCTGGCGAAGTGATTATAGATATCTCTGACACCCGCATTCATCTGCGATCTGAGCCCCCCTTCTGGTCGGTCAACAATCCAATATTTACCCGCTGGCACGGGTCCCATCTTAGGGATCATTCCACATGCCCCACGGTTACGGTATGCACCATCACCAGAGAACGCTAAAAACGTGCCAACCCCCGGAAATGATAAAGGGGAGTAATCTGCATCATTAATTACAAACTTTCCATGTAGAGCCATAAACCACTCAATACCCTTTGATAACTTGTGGTTATAATGCGCCTTGTTTAGTAGGTTTTCTAGGCTAACTAACTGATTTTATGTGATAGCATCCTAATGCACCGTGTTGGCATACCAACATAAAGCACCGT
This sequence comes from Buttiauxella sp., assembly GCF_035271705.1. GTDB lineage: Bacteria > Pseudomonadota > Gammaproteobacteria > Enterobacterales > Enterobacteriaceae > Buttiauxella. The sequence continues at coordinate 12,419 of NZ_DATERI010000207.1, read as the reverse complement.
AGGCGTAACATCAGGGGTTGTGTCTGTTAACTGCTCTCTTATCGATTACCGATCATTTTTGTCGGCAGAGTAAGCAACAGCCAGAATAAAAATAACCAGCGCGGGTGTCGTGAAGTTTTTCCGCGCTGAAATCTCTGTGCTCAGTGCCAGACGAATGCATAACTGGCCGTTCAGTACGGATAAAACCAATATAGCGCGCCCAGCATCGCGATATTCAAAATCACCGTAATCACGAACCAGGTTTTAAACGGCTGCTTTTGGGTTTTATGGCGAAAGAGTTGCTGCCCGAGAATAGCGCCAGGCCACCCACCAACAAAGCCGAACGCTAGCAAGGTGAACTCCGGCACTCTGCGCCACGCTTTGCGGGCTGCCATTTTGTCCCCACCGTAAACCACCAGCGTTAACAGATTGGCAAGCAAGAACCACATCACTACAGGATGCGGTAAAGATGCGCTGCCGATAGCCGCTAAGGCCAAGAGAAAATAACAGAATCGATTGAGGTTCATACCATTTGCCGTAACGGCTCTCCATCTGAAAAGACGGGCAACTATACCCGATACTCTTCAACTACCAGGCTAATATTAATTCGATTTTGGGTTGTTAGTTGTCCGGGAAAGTAACTTGCAAAAGAGGACCTTTTTTGTAGCTCAACCGCCGCTTACCTTTTCTCAGTTCATGATTCATGAACTAAATTAGTTCATGAACAATACAAAAAAGAAGCAACGTAGATTCTCAAAAAATGGAGCGATCACTGGTTAACTGAAGCTGAAATTGCAGAGCAGACTATCACTCATCCCAAAACATCAGCTTTCTGCGTGGCCTGTGTGCGGGTTTTGAAATGGCTTTTGCTATTGCTGCACCTATTTCTGCGCAAACGGTCAGCCCCTGGACGAAAGGCTGGTCGTGCATCAGATACGGCAATGCGCCAAACCCGATATGCCCACGGGCGCAAGCCGGTTCCAACAAGGTGTAATCGTGGCCGACATCAGGAATATCATCGCCAATAGCTTGAAGTTGCTGGCGTAAGGTTGGGAACGGCAGGTCTTTGGTCTTCAATGCTTTTTGCCCGCGAGCATCGATAAACACATCAAACTCATATCGGTTGCCTTGCGCAGCAATCACGGTCTGATGCTCTTTGACATCCAGCTCATAATCTTGCCCAAGTGTGAGAATGCTGATTATCCCCGCCTCACGTAATGCCAGTAATCGACGAATCGATTGTGAAGGAATGGCGGCATAATTATCGATAAACACGCGTGCAAGCCCCGCGTCGAACCGCTTGCTGTCCTCCTCGTTGAGATGCGGCACAATCTCCTGCACGGCTTCATGTAAACGAAGGATGGCGTAGCGCCAGAGGACAGTTCGTTTGTCACGTTTGTTGCGTTCAACTTCCACCAGATTGGATTTGGCCCAACTAAACGGGTTGTTTTGTTTCCTGTCGGCAAACCAGGCGTTGGCGAAACTGTCAGCATCCAGAGTATTGAGGGATATGCGTTCGCTCCAGGCCGGATCAGCCTGTTCGATTTCTTCAATCATCAGGCTGAATACCCTGTCGAGCAGGCCGTCTGAACCGGCAGCAATTTCGTTTTTGATTACCTGTTCGGTGACAACCGCTAAGGGTTCGTACGGAATTGGGCAGTAGAAATCCGCTTCTGGCAGGATGCCAGAACGCGACATCAGCACAATGTTAAGCGCAGCACTTTTTTCATCGAGATTGAACCGGCAGTGTTCCCCATCATGCTCAATAAATTCGCCATGCTGGATAACCACCGCCATTGCGGCGTCCAGGCCACTTAATGAAGTCCCCATAATTCCAATTTTGCTTGCGGGAATTTGCGCTTCCATCAGCCCTGACCACGGGCTAGGAAAATAGGTATGAGTTGAGGCATCTTCGTCGGGCCAGACATGCCCCGTCGCGATGACGGCCAGATCAAACAAATTGGGCACCGCCTCCCCTTGCGCCCATAACCTGACACCTTCTTCTGTAGCTTGCAGGTCAGTGACCTGACAAGACTCATGAACCTCAACCGCAAAACCTTGTTTTTTCGCCTGCGTGACCAGTTCCAAAAACTGGTCACGAAAATACTCACCCAGAAGAATACGCGGCAGGAATTGACGGACATGAAGCGAGGAATACTCGACACCGTAACGCGCCAGATGCTGTTCACTTTGGCTACGCAACCAGTCGATATAGGTCGTAAAAATGGGCGGGATTTCGATACTGGCAATATTCGCCAACATCATTCGCGAGTTTTCTTCATCGCTGTAAGGCATACCGATACCCGCTTCACGGGCTTGCTCATAGAGTGAAACTGAAACAGGTATCTCATTCTTCAGAAGGGAGAAAAAAGTATAAATCCCCGTTGGCCCTGCGCCAATAATCGCCACTTTTTTCATTAATGCTCCCGCTTTTGCTCACCAAATCCGTCTATTGAGATTAGGTTCCCTCAACGGTTTTTGGCAACTTATCGGTAGTGCATCCAAATCTTACGCTCGCCATTTACCTGAGCATCCCGCTGGGAAACATAACCTTTTTCAGCTAATAAATTAGCTTTAACCGCACTCAGTATTTCAGTATCAGATATGTACTCCGAAGGAATATTGTATGTTGCAGTTATCATCTTCGTTGCTCTCCGTATATTTCGCTACTGGATGATTGCCTAGTAAATATGAATAGGCCTGTTCTTATATTAATGATTACATCAGCCAGGCGCAGTAGTAACACCTCTGGAACCGCGACAGAAGGGTAGCTTCCCACCGGAAGTGAAAATTCATTTCAGTTCAACAACTTTATGGTTAACCCTGTCTGTGGATAATTCTTATTTACATATTTTTTTATTATTCCCCACCCCGATCAATAAATATCGCCTACCCTTTATCACTGCGTTAGCGAACGCACAATTGTTATATAAACGCTGATTTCGACAGGAGGAATTTATGTCTATCAAAACTCTCGAAGATCTATTTATTCATGATCTGTCAGATATTTACAGCGCAGAAAAACAAATAACCCGTGCATTACCCAAAATGGCGCGTGCCGCAACGGACCCCAAACTGGTCGCCGCATTTGAGCAGCATCTTGAGGAAACCCAGGGGCAGATTGAACGCTTAGACCTGTTAGTCGAAAGTGCAGAAGGCTTACGGATCAAACGCATGAAATGCCATGCCCTGGAAGGACTGGCTGAAGAGGCACAGGAAATCATTGACTCCGTGGAGGCAGGTCCGGTTCGTGATACGGGTCTTATCGGTGCAGCCCAGAAGGTGGAGCACTATGAAATAGCCACTTACGGCACTCTGTATGCTCTGGCGAAAAAGCTGGGATACAAGGATGCGGCAAAACTGCTGGAGGCTACGCTGAAGGAAGAAAAAGCCACTGATGAGAAATTGTCGGTGATTGCTGATCAACTGCCGTAACGTCTTGTAAGTACCCACGACTGAGCGACCGGCCTCAGTGCTGGCGCTCTTTCTAAAGCAGCCTAACAAAAGGAGCGCGCATCTGATGAACATGAAACATAACGCCCCCTCTTCGCCCGCTGACAGTTATCCGGTTCCACCTTTTCCACATCAAAAACAACCGTTCCCGGGCCTTGCCGGAAAAATGAATCCCAGACCTGATCATGGAGAAACCTCTTACCGGGGGTCGGCTCGATTGTTAGGGCGAAAAGCTCTGATCACCGGAGGTGATTCTGGGATAGGTCGCGCCGTCGCGATTGCATTCGCCCGGGAAGGGGCCGATGTTGCGATTAACTACTTGCCTGCTGAAGAGGATGATGCCCGCGAAGTGATTGATCTTATCCGGGCAGAAGGACGTAACGCCATCGCCATACCTGGCGATATCCGCGAGGAAGAGTTTTGTAAAAAACTGGTCAAACAGGCAGTCGATGGGCTCGGCGGACTGGATGTACTTGTTAACAATGCAGGGCGACAACAATTTTGTGAATCCATAAAGGACCTGAGTACAGAAGACTTTGATGCCACGTTTAAAACCAATGTTTACGCGATGTTCTGGATAACTAAAGCTGCCCTTAATTATCTCACGCGGGGAGCCTCCATTATCAACACCTCGTCCGTACAGGCGTTTAAACCCAGCGAGATCCTTCTGGATTACGCCCAGACCAAAGCCGCTATTGTGGCCTTTACCAAATCGCTTGCCGGGCAACTCGGCCCGGAAGGTATTCGAGTTAATGCGGTCGCCCCGGGACCTTACTGGACCGTACTGCAATGCAGTGGTGGTCAACCTCAGGAAAAAATCGAACAGTTTGGTGCTAACTCCCCCATGGGACGCCCGGGCCAACCGGCAGAAATCACCGCGCTATACGTTACGCTGGCATCTGCATGTTAAGTTTAAAGCAGCAGTAGCTATGAACAGTACAAGTATGATTTCAGTTCTACAGCCTGTGATTGAACAGTGGGTTAGAGAACAGTGGGTTAGAGAAAATTGATCCAAATCAAAATTTTACTTAAATTTACATTAATATAATTAATTAATTCGCGCTTCAAAATAAATTTGGTGTATGTTTATTTCAGTTTGAAATTATCTAATTCTAATTATTTCTTGATGGTAATAGTAATGAATAAATTGTTAATTGTATTGGGTGTGGCTTGTTCATTCTCTGTGAATGCCATGGATGTATCTCAAGCTAATGAAGCTGTATCTCATGCTGAAAGAAATTATTCTACATCGTTAGGATCTTATAAAGATGCCGCACATCAATTAGGGTCTGGTGTAGTAGGTTCACCTGCTGAATCACAGCTTAACGATGCAGCAGCAGCCCGTTCACAAGCTTATACAGATCAAAAAAGCGCTATTCTGAATCAGAAATCACAAGAAATCAGTAACTACGGTATTAAAACTAATTCAGTAGGTAATCCAGATTCATTAATTGCAGGTGTTAAGCAAGATCCAACGGGTTCACCAGTTACGATGATGTCAGGAATAAAAAATGATCCTACAGGCAACCCAGTTACTATGATGTCAGGAATTAAAAATGATCCTACAGGTAACCCAGTTACTATGATATCAGGAATTAAAAATGATCCTACAGGCAACCCAGTTACTATGGTTGCAGGTACTAAAGTTAATTCTGCTGGTCATAGTGTTATTAATGTCTCCGCTTCTACGCTTTCACCTTCCACCAAAGTGAAAACAGATAAAGGCATTGTTACGGTTGGGACACTTCCAAAAAATACACAGGTTTCTGTTCCCTTTGACAGTGCATTTAATAAATCGGTGAAAGGTGGTAATAGCCACGACACCGTAAACAGTCATGGTGAACATGAAACCGGGAACGGTAGCAATAATGCAGCAAACAGCCATAGCGCCCATGGTTTAGGAGGCAGTGAGTCTATCGGTGGCGGTCATTCAGGTGGAAGCTTTCACTACTAATGGTTTTGTAAGTATCCCATCCAGGTGGGCCATGTGCTTTTAGATATCTGACCTAACGAGCCATAGCGTTCACGATGTCCGTTCCTGGCACGAAGCAGCCCAAGGCAACAGCAGGGGCTGCTATGAGCGAAAACCAGCACCTTCCGCCACCCTCTTCTTATCATCCGGCAACGCTTTATTCAGAGTAACGTTTCGCGGCGCAGATTATCTTCCCGCACTGCTCAGTCAGGAAACGCCAGACATTTTGTGTGTTCCTGTAACGCTTATCCACAAGCGTAGTACCTGTCCAATAAATGGTATGCGTAGGGAAAAGACGATGCCTATGGGCATCCGGCCACTTTGTAGATTTCAGAAATTACCTGCATCGTTGCATCTTCGATCGTTCCTTCATTACGGCATAAAATCCAGTCATGATTGGCAATTTCTCGCTCGAACGCCGTGGTACAAGCGACTTGCTCTTCCAGCTTAGAAATCACCGTACTACCCAGCCCGCGCGAACGTGACGCGGCCCTCGCCCATGAAATTTCAGGCGCAGTCACCACCCCGACATGCAGGTCTGGCGTTCGCACGTTTCGTTCAATGTTAAGCTGTAAAATCTCTGCAAAAGGAATCATCCGGCGAAACGCGGCATCTGACGGATACCAGCGATCCATCAGGATAATGCAGTCCACTGGCTGTTTAGTCAGCACATGCCTGGAAATCCAGGCACGGCTATCTGCAAGGCGCTCACAAACCTCCCGTTCCAAATCCAGAGTGGGATTTCTGGCGAGCTTGTTAACCAGGGCCATTGTTTCGCCCCTGTAAGGATCGCTTTTTTTCTCGCTAAGCCGGATGACCTTCTTGTTGTCTGCCCTGAGTACTTTCGTAATGGCCTCCAGCAATGTGGTTTTACCGGCCCCCTTGGGCCCATCCAGAGAAACAAACAATTGACGACTCATTCTTCAAATGACGATTGATATACGGTTTTTGTAAAGCTTGTATCTGGCAAAAACATCTCATTTCCTTCGTATGAACCGCTGACTAACCCTTCGTTTTAATGTGGTCAGTTCGAATGACTGGAACACTTAGACTTCAAGTGCAGCAAGAATGACGGTTTCCATTTTCTCCGGAGTGGTGAACGGTGCAAAACGCTTGAGCGGTTTGCCGTCGCGTCCGATAAGGAACTTAGTGAAGTTCCACTTGATCCGTCCACCCAGCACGCCGGGCAATTCGTCTTTGAGGTAACGAAATACCGGATGCGTAGCGGCGCCGTTGACCTCCACTTTCCCGAATATCGGAAAGCTCACACCATAGTTGATGTGGCAGGTCTGCGCGATTTCTTCAGCGCTGCCGGGTTCCTGCTTGCCGAACTGATTGCAAGGGAAACCAAGCACCACCAGACCTTGGGCGGCGAACTTCTTGTAGAGCATTTCAAGGCCTGCGTATTGCGGTGTGAAGCCACAATGGCTGGCGGTATTGACCACCAGAACCAGCTTACCAGCATAGTCGGCCATAGGGATGAGCTGGCCACTCAGACTGGTGGCGGTAAGTTGATGAAAGCTGGTCATATCGGGATCCTCAGAGCAGAATTGCAAAGCCGAAAAAATTTGCGTTTAAAGTATGGTATCACCGCAAACTGAAGATGAACTGCTGAATACGTTCCATTATATGGAGAGTCTTTATATTGGTAATTCCCCCACCTCACCGCCCTGCACTTACCTCTTTCGCCAGTACCTGCAGTTCTTGCTTCAGCCAGTTGGTAGCGTCCCGCTTGCCGCTGCGTTTGTGGGAATAAATCTTCACTTCAAACGGGCGGACCTCGAAGGGTAATGCGAAAATCTGGAGATCCATGGCCGGGACCAACTTTTCAGCGGCGATGAGAGCTGGACGTTGCCTATGTCCGCTTCTGGACTAACCAACCCACTAAGTTGGAAAACGTCCGCTGTGAGCGAGATATAGTCATTCGCATGCACAAAATCAGTCTGTCGGAAGATCTCTAAAAGTGAATGGTCCGGATTTCAGGAAGGAGTGTCCGTTAAACTCAGGCTACCTCAGTCTGGTATCAACATTTAAGTTAGACAGTGTGACTGCGAAGATCGTTTTGCCACAAGCGGTCATTAAAAGAGCGCCGACACAAACTGCCAGGCGCAATGAGACATCTGCATCATCAGAAGGAAGCTGGGAAAGTTTTTCGCTGATTGAGGTCTGAAACTTATTGGAATGTAAATGCCGCTTCGAGTCTTAAAAGCGGTATGAGGAAAACTCGACAGTCGTGGTCAATTTTTGTTGACCACTTCAGGCGGGTAGCGGTTGTGGACGCTGTACGGCATACCCCTGTGCGAAGTCCACACCCAACGTGCGCAGCTCACTGATAGTCACCTCCGACTCAGCAAATTCAGCCACGGTCTGCAAGCCCATAATGTGCCCCACGCGGTTGATAGTTTCGGCCATCGCCCGGTCGATAGGATCGTGTGCGATATTGCGGATAAAACTGCCGTCTATCTTTATATAGTCCACAGGGAGTGTCTTCAGGTACGCCAAAGAGCTGGTGCCGACGCCGAAGTCATCCAGTGCGAAGCCGAACCCCAATGCGTTGATATCCCCCATAAACTGCGTAGTGCGACGCATGTTGTTAATTGCCGCTGTCTCCGTGATTTCGAAGCACAGCGCACCCGGCGGCAGTGGGTGCAATTGCGATAACTCGCGGATGAATTCGAGAATACCCTCGGAATTAAGTGTGGTGCCCGAAATATTAATGGCGCATGTCAACGGCTCGCCCATCTGTGCTGCCAACTCATGGTAACGGGTGAAAACCGCACGGATGACCCAGCGGTCGATATCCGGCATGATGTTGTAGCGTTCTGCCGCTGGCAGGAAACTGTTCGGTTGCACGAGTTTGCCGTCTTCGTCGATAAGCCGCAGCAAGATTTCGATGTGATTACCCTTGGCGCTATTCAATCCCAACGCCATGTAGGGCTGGTAATAGAGCATAAAACGTTCTTCATCCAACGCACTGGTTAGGCGTGCCGCCCATCCCATATCGGTGCGGCGCTGGCTCATATCAGCATCAGTACCGTGATACACACAAAAGCGGTTGCGCCCCTGCTCCTTGGCTGAATAGCATGCGGTATCGGCGGCGCTGAACACTTCAGCACTATTATCTGAATTGGCCGTGATTGCCACAATCCCGATGCTTACGCCCACAGTGAACCACCGGCCATCCCATGGGAATCGATAGTCACGCATGGCGGCCAAAAGATCAGCGCAGATCAACTTCGCTTGCTCCAGCGGACAGCCCTGCAAAAGCACACCAAACTCGTCGCCCCCAAGGCGCGCCAGCGTATCGGACTCCCGTAGTTTCCCCTGAAGTACACCTGCAACCTGCTTGAGAAGGGCATCACCCGCTGCGTGGCCGCAGGTATCATTGACAATCTTGAACTGGTCGAGATCGAGATAACACAACACGTGATGGTGCTCGGAATTCTGCGCACTCACGAGAGCGGCCTCAACACGAGCCTCAAATTCACGGCGATTGACCAGTCGGGTCAGCTCATCGTGCGTGGCAGCCCAGGTAATGCCTTTCGCCATACGTCGGTTAGCCGTGACATCATGAAAAACCATCGCACCACCTATCACTTCACCGAGGTAGTTACGGATCGGTGATGCAGAATCCTCAATGGCCAACGAAGAACCGTCACGGCGGAGCAGCGCGATATTTTTTCCGCTGAACGGGCAGAATTGCCCCTCGTACAGCGCTTTGACAATCTGTGTAGGAACCTCCTGCATCGTGTCTTCGTCGATCAACGTGCACACCTCAGTAAGGGGTTTGCCGAGCGCTTCAGCCAGCGTCCATTGCGTGAGGCGTTCTGCTACTGGGTTAAGGTACTGAATACGCGCAGTAGAGTCAGTGGTAATGACGCCGTCACCAATCGCGTGAAGCGTGACGCGGGCGCGTTCCTGTTCATCGAATATAACAGCCGCACTGCGTTGGTTCTGGGTTTGTAATCGACGGAACCCAATGAACACACCGCACGCAAGCATCAGGCCAATCAGTGCGCCGACACTGGTTCCAAAGACCAAGTGGATCAATGAATCTTCCATCTCGACGTAACCGACCAGAGTCCCGGCATCAAACAAGGGTACGGAACGACTTATCGTGGGGCGTGTGATCACATGGTTGGAGGAGGCGATAACTTGCCCATCCAGGCCAACGATCGCTGCGTACTCGTCCTCAAGCACAATCGGTTGTCGCTCCAGTATCTCCTTGAGCCGATGCTCTTCAAAACGCCACATCAGTGGCGAGCGGCTTATCGCCTGATTGACATTTTCGGCCTTGGCTTCAGTTTTGGTCTGCAGCGCCGCGCCGTGAGCGCTCAGGCCGACGATGAAATAGCCCGCAGGCAAGCCAATGACCAACCAGCCCAATACCAGCCAGACCAGCACGCTGAGTAGCCGATCAGTAGAGCGCGAAGCGACACTCAACGAATTTATTTGGTGAGAAGTGGCACTCAACGAACTAGTCTCGTGCGATGTCGTCATTTCACCCAGTGCCCCGTCTGGGTAAGGATGTCGCGCCCGGCTGGCGAACCGACAAATTTCACGAAACCCTGGGCTGCGGGCGAGAGTTTAGGTCCGGTGACGATGTACATGCGTTTGAACAGCGGGTACGTTCCGTCGGCAATGGATTTTGCATCAGGTACCACGCCATCTAGTGAGAGGATTTTCAGTGAACGCTTCTCGGAAAGCACGAGTGCGAGTGTCGACGGGCCTAGGGCGCCAGGCGTCGTCTCGATGCTGTCGGCAGTCTCCTGGTCAGTCACCGTGAACAGCATACCTTTGCGTTGCTCTGCGGCAGATTTGGCGTCGCGCATGGCTGGAGAAATATTTTTGATTATCTCACTGTCGGAGTCACCGATTGGACGCATAACCAGGCGGATCTGGCCGCCGTCTGGCCACTGCTTAAGATGACCCGCATAGATATCGACCAGATTCTGCGTCGTTATCCCATCAGCCTTGGTAGTTGTGGGTGTGACAAATACGAAAGGTGTGCTGCCATACTCGAACGATACTGCACCTGCCTGCGTTTCGGCAGCTTTCAGTGGCCGCGAACTGACAGCAATCTGAATTGAGCTTGCAAGCATAGCCTTGATACCGCCGCCACTTCCGAGGCTTGGGAGCACTTTAAAACTTAGGTCGCTGTGTTGCTTAGTATATGCGTCAGCCAGCATCTGCATCGTGCCTAATGCCGCCCCGGTGCCGCCGATCATAATCTCTTCAGCCTTGGCCCCTGTGGCGTAAACTGAGAGCGAAAGTGCCACTACCGCGCTAACTTTCAACGAACATAGGAATCGAGTTTTTATCATATTGGATGCTTCTTTCCGAATAACAAAAAGGGAATGACAATGGTAACCCCCCGAACTCACTGAACATTGGTATGCACGATTACACTTTCAGGATAGCTTCAATCCCGCGTTACGTTCGACTTTTATAAGATGAGCAATGCCAAACAATCTCTGGAGGAGCCAAGGGCACTCCATTCCTTATGTAACGACACGACTGCGATTCCATTCTCTCATCACACCCTTTCTTGCGTTGTTATGCCCTAAGGTGCGGTATCCGCTTCCAGTTTAATCAGGTAAGTCATCGCAGCATGTGTAAAACACATTTCACGACTGGCTTGTAGGTTCGCACAAACTTTAGGACGCAATTAGGACGCAATGGGAATGTGAAGATCTTACACATGAAACCCAGCCGAATTTGACCCTGCTGTACCTGCGACAAGTGCCAGGGGCTCAGATGCTTTCCTGATAGTTCGCGGTTCCATTCCATAAACATAGGGCTGTTTACACAGCTCTATGTTTTTATTATGTTATTTTCCTTTTAACGTTGAAATATAATATTTGACGACTTCATAAACATAGTCCTGGTTTCCTGCTGCTGTCTCAGGGTTATATTTACCACCATTACTTTTATTATTAGACAGCACTCTTATACCTAAGAACTTCACACCATAAGCATTTGCAATTTGTGCACCTGCGGCACCTTCCATTTCTTCTACAGATGTACCGAAATTAGTATTGAACCAATGAATACGATCAACTTCATCATTCCACACATCCGATGAAGCAATAGTCCCCTCGACAACCTTACCCTTAGTATATTTATTTTTCACAGCATTTGCGGATGCAATTAAATCCTTATCACCTTCATAGTAACGAATTTTCTTAGCATTAGGATCTGAGCCACTACCTTCAGAAGCCATTAAATCCATAGGGCTCCAGGTCATTGGGTTAGACCCTTGATTTTTGTCTAGATCACCTGTTTTTAACGAACCAGTGTTAGTGGTTCTTTTTCCTAAAACAATATCACCTACATTTAAACTAGGATCATGCCCACCCGATGTACCTTGGTTGATGATCGCGATAGGATTATATTTTAAAATTGCAACCGCTGTATTGGCTGCTGTATTTTCTATTCCTTTACCAGTTTTGGAAACTATAACAGGGTAATTATCTATCGTGCCGATATAGAATACAAAACTTCCTGATTTCTCAGTCTTGACGTTATTTAATTTATTGGCAAACTTTTCTGCTTCAATAGGCATTGGTCCTTGAATGAGTATAGGACGTGCCTCAGATGTTTCATTTGTTGCCGCGAGCGCTGTAGAAGATGTCCATCCAGCTACGCATGCAGCCATTAAGCCCGACATAACTAACGAATTAAGTTTATTAATATGTTTTCTCATGATTTAACATTCCATCTTGGGGTTTAAATTATTCAAACACTTGTCCTGAGTTATATCCATAAAAGTATTGTAACGAATCTCAAGTTCGTTATTTTTATTAGAGAAGTGTAATGATACCCCCTAACTATGAGCGTCTGCTCCTGGCACGAAGCAGCCCAAGGCAACAGCAGGGGCTGCTATGAGCGAGGAGCGGAAGCTGGCTTAGCTAGATTGTAAGGGACTTCAAAGTTACTGGAACGATTTCCTGGATTACTTATATAAAATAAAAACCCCGCATTAAACACAGGGTTTAATTATGAAGTTAATGAT
>NZ_DATERI010000206.1:0-7065 GCF_035271705.1 Buttiauxella sp. | reverse complement strand
CAAGGAATTATCCGTTTTGCCAGCATGAGATCGCCTCCGTTACGTTGAATTTCCCTTCCAGCAGTGCGCGACCGACAATCACACCCTGTACGCCAGTGCCACGCAATGCGGCAATATCGTCGATGTCGCCAATGCCGCCGGAAGACTGGAATGCCACTTGCGGGAACCGTGCGCAAACTTCTTCATACAGCGAAACGTTCGAGCCCGCCAGCGTGCCGTCGCGGGAAATATCGGTACACAGCACGTGCTTGAGCCCGACAGGGAGATAGGTTTCTACCAGTTCTTCCAGCGTTACACCGGAGTTCTCTTGCCAGCCACTTACCGCGACGTGTTTGTTGCCTTGTTCGTCGATGCGCACGTCCAGCGCTAACACCAGGGCATCTGCACCAAAGCGGGTAAACCAGGCTTTTACTACTTCTGGTGATTTTACTGCGGTTGAACCCACGACGACACGCGCCACACCGGCATCCAGCAATGCTGCAACGTCTTCTTCCGTGCGTACGCCACCGCCGACTTGCACCGGCACGTTCACGCCCGCAACCAGAGTTTTAATCAGTGGGATCTGGCGTTTTGCTGGGTCTTTTGCACCGGTTAAATCCACAAGATGTAATACTTGTGCACCTTGCGCTTCATAATCTTGCAGACGCGGTAACGGGTCGTTGCCGTAATCGCGCTGTTGGCCGTAATCCCCCTGATGGAGGCGCACCACTGTGCCGTCTATTAAGTCGAGAGCGGGAATAATCATGGTGCTTACATCTCCAGGAAGTTTTTCAGTAATTTTGCGCCTGCCACACCTGAACGTTCCGGGTGGAACTGCACGCCAAAGAAGTTATCTTTTTGCACCGCAGCGGTGAACGCTTCGCCGTAGCTGGCCTGCGCAATGGTATTGGTACATACCGGCATCGCGTAGCTGTGCACAAAGTAAAAATAGTCACCATCGTCGATTCCACGGAACAAGCGGTCACCGGCTTTGGGATAGACGCGGTTCCAGCCCATGTGTGGCAAAGGCAAACCGTGGTCGGCCATTTTTAACACCGGCTCTTCAATGATGCCGAGCATTTCCACGCCGTTGCTTTCGTCGCTGCGCGAAGCTAAAAGTTGCATGCCGAGGCAAATCCCCAGTACCGGTTGGGTACAGGCTTTAATCAGCTCGACCAGCTCACGCTCGCGGATTTGGTTCATTGCTGCCTGAGCGGTACCCACGCCGGGCAAAAAGAGTTTATCGGCGCGCAGTACAACATCCGGTTCACGGCTCACCACGGGCTCATAGCCGTGCCGTTGAATGGCCGATCTTACCGAGTGCAGGTTAGCGCAGCCGGTATCAAGGATGACCACGTCCATTACAACACTCCTTTTGAGGAGGGCAGCGTATCACCTTCAACCCGAATCGCCTGGCGGAGTGTACGGCCAAAGACTTTAAACAGGCTTTCGACACGGTGATGGTCGTTTTTGCCTTTGGTTTTCAGGTGCAGCGTCACGCCCATGGTGTAAGAGAGCGAACGGAAGAAGTGTTCGACCATCTCGGTGCTTAAATCACCCACGCGCTGGAAGTTGAATTCAGCTTTGTATTCAAGGTGCGGGCGGCCGGAAATATCCAGCGCACAGCGGGCCAGGCATTCGTCCATCGGCAAGGTAAAGCCAAAGCGGGTAATGCCGCGTTTATCACCCAGCGCGATTTTCAGCGCTTCGCCGAGCGCAAGACCCGTGTCTTCTACGGTGTGGTGATCGTCAATGTAAAGGTCACCTTTCACGCTAATGTCCATGCGGAAGCCGCCGTGGGTCGAAATCTGGTCCAGCATGTGGTCAAAGAAGCCGACGCCCGTGTGGATTTTGCTACCGCCTTCACGGTCGAGCCACACTTTCACGTCAATTTGCGTCTCTTTGGTTACACGTTCAACGCGAGCGTAACGGTCACGCTTGGTGAGTTGTTCACTGATCATCGGCCAGTTCAGCGTTTCACCGTGGTAGCGCAGCCCCTGAATCCCCATGTTTTCGGCAAGCTCAATGTCGGTGGCGCGGTCGCCAATCACATAGCTGTTTGGCTTATCCAGCACGCCCTCTTCCAGGTAGCCTGTTACCATCGCGATTTTAGGCTTACGGCAATCACAGTTATCTGCCGGTAAATGCGGGCAAATCAACGTATCGTCAAAATTCACACCCTGAGAGGTAAACACCTGCATCATCAGGTTGTGTGGGCCATCGAAATCCGCTTGAGGGAAACTGTCAGTCCCCAAACCGTCTTGATTGGTGATCATCACCAGTTTGTAGCCCGCTTTTTGCAATTGCAGCAGGGCAGGGATCACCGCAGGCTCAAAGGCCAGTTTATCCATGCGATCCACCTGGAAATCTGAAGGTGGTTCGGAAATTAAAGTGCCGTCACGGTCGATAAAAAGAATTTTCTGGCTCACACGCTCTCCGTGGCCGCAAGGCCGGGTTGTTCACGTAACGCAGCGATGGTGCGCTCGCACTCTGAACGGGTGCCGATGCTAATACGCAGGCAGCCGCTTAATGAGGGTTGTTTGTTTTGGTCGCGTAAGATAATGCCCTGATCCCACAACGATTTAAATACAGAACTTGAGGCGGTGATGCGTACCAGAACATAGTTGGTTTCGGTGTCGAAAACTTGCTCAACGCAGTCAACGTCCTGCAACGCAGTGACCAGATATTGGCGATTGACCAGTATTTGCGCCACGCGCTCACGCATGGCATTAATTCCCTGCGGGCTTAATGCCTGGGCCGCAATATCGGCAACTGGCGTGGAAAGTGGGTAAGGGGCGATGACCTTCATCAGCAAATTAATCACCTCTTCATTTGCCAGCGTAAAGCCACAACGCAGACCGGCCAGCGCAAAGGCTTTCGAAAGCGTGCGCAGCACCACAAGGTGCGGGTATTCGCTCAACCAACCAGCCAGGGTCGCCTGTGGGCAAAACTCGATATAGGCTTCATCCGCCACGACCAGCGCTTTGCCACGCGCCATCTCCAACAAGACACGTAAATCCTGAGGATTGATTAATTGGCCGGTTGGGTTGTTCGGGCTGCAAACATAAATCACTTTAACGCCATCAAGATTTTCCGCAATGGCGGGCAAATCGAGCTGCCAGTTTGCAAGTGTCGGCACGGTGCGACATTCCACACCGATGGTTTCAGCGCTCACACTGTACATGCCGTATGTCGGCGGGCAGTAAAGCACGGCATCTTTGCCAGGTTCACAGAAGGCACGCATCAGCAGTTCAATGCCTTCATCCGCGCCACGGCTGACTAACACCTGCTCAGGCCTAACACCTGCATATTCTGCATAGCGCTGAATGACCAGTTTGGGCTGGCATTCTGGATAGCGGTTAAGTGTCTGTTGCGTCAGTTCAAATTCAACCGCAGTCGGGTACTCGTTGGCGTTCAACCACACATCGCCATTACCACCCAGACGGCGAGCCGACTGATAAGGGGTCAGGGCGCGGACGTTTTCGCGGGCTAACTCTTCAATGCTCATTACATCTCCTTCTCTTTATTGCAGGCAAGGGCAGCAACGCGCAGGGTAACGGCGTTTTTGTGGGCATCCAGCAACTCAGCGGCAGCCAGAGTTTCAATCGTTTTAGCCAGACTGGCGAAACCTTGTGGTGACAATTCCTGAACCGTCATGCGTTTCTGGAAATCGGCCAGCCCAAGGCTTGAACAGGTCGAGGTGTAACCATAAGTCGGCAGCACGTGGTTAGTACCTGAAGCGTAATCACCTGCCGATTCCGGTGACCAGTCACCGAGGAATACCGAGCCGGCGCTGGTAATGCTGTCCACCCACTCACGGGCGTTACGCGTCTGAATAATCAGGTGCTCTGGGCCATACTGGTTAGAAATTTCAATGCATTGCTCAAGGTCGCGAGCCACAATCAGACGGCTGCTTTCCAGTGCTTTACGGGCGGTTTCAGCGCGCGGCAAAGCGGCAAGCTGGCGCTCGACGGCTTCAGCGACGGCCTGTGCCATATCGCTATCTGGCGTCAGTAAAATCACCTGTGAGTCCGGGCCGTGTTCGGCCTGGGAAAGCAGATCAGAGGCGACAAAGTCTGGCGTTGCGCCGCTATCGGCAATCACTAACACTTCCGATGGGCCCGCTGGCATGTCGATGGCTGCACCATCAAGGCGCTGGCTGACCTGGCGTTTTGCTTCGGTCACAAAAGCGTTGCCTGGGCCAAAGATTTTATCCACTTTCGGAATGCTTTCGCTACCCAGTGCCAGTGCAGCAATCGCCTGCGCACCGCCCACTTGAAACACTTCCTGCACGCCGCAAAGCTGTGCGGCATAGAGAATTTCATCCGCAATCGGTGGTGGCGAGCACAACACCACTTTTTTGCATCCTGCAATTCTTGCGGGTGTGGCAAGCATCAATACGGTTGAAAACAGTGGCGCTGAACCACCAGGAATATACAGACCGACAGACGCAACGGGGCGGGTGACCTGTTGGCAGCGCACGCCCGGCATCGTTTCGATATCCACTGTTGCCAACTGTTGGGCGACGTGGAATTTTTCGATATTTGCCACCGCGACGGCCATTGCGTCTTTAATCTCGCTCCCCAAACGCTCCACGGCGGCGGCAATTTCACCCTCGCTAACTTTGAGTTGCGCAACGATCGTGTTATCGAATTTTGCGCTGTATTCGCGCAATGCCGCATCGCCGTTAGTTTTCACATTATTGATAATATCTGCGACTGTGCGGGTAATGCTTTCCGAGGCCGAAATCGCCGGGCGAGTCAGTAACGACTTTTGTGCTGCTGCATCGCACTCATTCCAGTTAATCAACGTATTGAAGTTTGCCATGGTGTTACTCCATCATCTTCTCAATAGGTAACACCAGAATGGAACTGGCACCCAGCGCTTTCAGTTTTTCCATGGTTTCCCAGAACAGGGTTTCGCTACTGACCATGTGCATCGCAACGCGCTGCTGATCGCCTGCCAGCGGCAGAATCGTTGGGCGCTCAGCACCCGGCAGCAGGGAGATAATCTCGTCCAGGCGCTCACTCGGTGCATGCAGCATGATGTATTTAGACTCACGTGCCTGAATCACACCTTGAATACGGGTCATCAGTTTGTCGATAAGTTGCTGTTTGACGGCGGGCATTTCACCGTCACGCTGAATCAAACAGGCTTTGGAGCGGTAAATCACTTCGACTTCACGCAGGCCGTTGGCTTCAAGCGTTGCACCGGTAGAGACCAGGTCACAAATGGCATCAGCCAGGCCAGCACGCGGGGCAACTTCAACAGAACCGTTCAATAAACAGGATTTAAATTGCACACCTTTGCCATCAAGGTAGCGCTTTAACAGGTGCGGGTAAGAGGTCGCGATACGTTTGTTATTGAGGCTTGCAGGGCCATCCCAAGGGTCATCAACGGAAACCGCCAGTGAAAAACGACAGCCACCGAAATCAAGGCGACGCAGCGTGAAGTAACGTGGGTCTTCGCCCTGAGCGCGACGAGTCAGCAACTCTTCTTCCAACACGTTTTCGCCAATAATGCCCAGATCCACTACACCGTCCATAATCAGCCCAGGAATATCGTCATCACGAACACGCAAAATGTCGATGGGCATATTTTCTGCCAGCGCAATCAGACGCTGAGTGTGCAGGTTAATTTTTATGCCACAGCGAGCGAGTAATTCGCGTGAGTCATCGCTTAAACGGCCTGATTTCTGAATAGCTATGCGTAAACGTGTGTTGTCTAACATGGGTTAATTCCTTAAAAAAATTCTTGATTGACGCCCAAAAAAAAGCCCCCGGAAGAAATCTTCCGGGGGCTTATTGACACGTTCATGCACCACTGGAAGATTTTTTCGTCTCCCAGCACACATCGCCTGAAAGACTAGTCAGGATGATGGTGATGATGGTGAGTAGTCATTTGAACGCGTGTCATAAAAATCTCGTATGAATGTTTATTCATGATGTGCGTTTAACGTAAACCAGATTCGCCATTCAGTGCAAGAGCTTTTTAGCTTCTCAATTAATATTCTGTTTAGCACCACTGATTGTCAGTTGTCATAACGTGGCGTAGCCTTATTAGAGGGGTAAAAAGTACAGCAGAGAGATATGCTGAAATCCAGGAGAGAAGGCATGAAAAAGGTTGCGATTGTCGGGTTAGGGTGGCTGGGAATGCCGCTTGCGATGTCTTTATCAGCGCGTGGCTGGCAAGTGACTGGCAGCAAAACCACTCTCGATGGTGTGGAAGCTGCGCGGATGAGTGGAATCGACAGTTACCAATTGCAGCTGACACCAGAACTGATTTGCGACAGTGATGATCTTGATGCACTGCTCGATGTTGATGCGCTGGTGATGACTCTGCCGGCTCGCCGAACGGGCGAAGGTGATGATTTTTACCTGCAAGCTGTGCAGGAAATTGTTGATAGCGCGTTAGCTCACAATATTCCACGGGTCATTTTCACCAGCTCCACCTCGGTCTATGGCGAACGAGAAGGGACAGTGAAAGAAACCACGCCGCTTGAACCCGTGACCGCCAGTGGCCGGGTACTGAAAGAACTGGAAACCTGGTTGCATGATTTACCAGGGACCTCGGTCGATATTCTGCGCCTGGCGGGGTTAGTCGGGCCGGAACGCCATCCAGGACGCTTTTTAGCGGGAAAAACCGATGTGGCGAATGGGTCTCATGGCGTCAATCTGGTACATCTGGAAGATGTAATTTCAGCGATTACACTGTTGTTACAGGCTCCAAAAGGTGGTCACATCTATAATTTATGTGCGCCAGGTCACCCATCACGTTCCGAGTTCTATTCTTTAATGGCGCGTCAGATGAACCTCGAGGCACCAAACTTCCGAGCTGAAGCGCAAAAGGGCCACGGTAAGCTGGTGGATGGCAACCGTATCTGCAACGAACTTGGGTTTGAATATCAGTATCCAAACCCGCTGGTGATGCCCATGCAGTAACCGCTGTGGGGCATGACTCGTGACTGTCAGGAACGAGTATGAAACCACTGCTGGATGTGTTGATAATTCTCGATACCCTCGATAAAGAAGGGAGCTTTGCTGCGGCGGCAACAAAGCTCTTTAAAACGCCTTCCGCGCTCAGTTA